>JBCKPM010000108.1:0-5566 GCA_038901675.1 Usitatibacteraceae bacterium
AATTGGCGGCGGCACCAGCCCCCGCTTCAACCTTGACACCAAAACCTAACTTGATCAACTTTTCGACAACTTCCGGAACGGTCGCAGCACGCTTTTCGCCGGGAAACACTTCGCGAGGTACACCAATGGTTAGGCCCATCTTTTATCTCTCCGATGTTGATGCCGTTGGTCGTGCCAGCTGGTGGTGCAAGTCTAACGCATCATTCCGTGCTGACTCTAGGGGGATTACAGCGCTAGCTGCCTCGCGTCGCTCAACGCGGCAATCTCGCAACCGCCCTTGGCAAAGCCGATCACTTTAAAAAATTCGCCCATCTCGGCGGGTGAGACGAGCCGCTGCACCTGATTGGTCAGGCCAAGATACGACGCGGCGTCATTTGGGTCTTGTTCGGCCAGCAATTCAGTAATACCTGCGGCGAGCAGGAAATTTGCCTGCGTGGTGTAACCGAGCAATCGCGCACCAGCGCGAACGGCCGCGTCGGCAACCGTGGTGAAGTCAACGTGCGAGGTGATGTCCTGCAAGCCCGGGTACAAAAACGGATCGGTGTGTGCGCGATGCCGATAGTGGCACATCAAGGTACCCGTCACGCGTGACGGGTGGTAGTACTCGGCTCGCCGGAAGCCATAATCGATCCACAGCGCAACACCGACGTGCAAACATTCGCTTACCGCAGTCGTCAGGGTCGCGACCTGCGGCGAAAACTCGGTCACATAACCGTCCGGCAGCACGTCATGAAATACCTCACGCTGCACCGCCGCGACCATCAACGTAACATCGGCCGACAGCGCGGTGACGTCGCGCCAGACAAACGCGTCGCCCTGCGTGGCCACGCCGCGCTCGAATACGGCATTTGCGCCAAAGCCCACTAGGTGAACCGGCAACACATCGAGCACTTCGTTGGCCACCATCGCGCCGACAAACGCGCTCGGCAGCCGGTCTAGCCATTCGCAGCGTTGAAAGATGTGTGGCGGCAAAGACGACAATCGTTGCTGCTGGCGCTGGCGTAAATCGGCCGAAACTTCCAGCAGCAAATATTTTTCTGGCAGCGCACCCGCGCGATCAAGCGCTTGCAGCATGTCAACGGCCAGCTTGCCCGAGCCGGGGCCGAGTTCCATGACGCTGCCACGCGTGCTCGCCAATGTGTCGGCAATGCTGCGCGCGATGCAGCGACTGAATAGCGGCGAAATTTCCGGTGCGGTGATGAAGTCGCCCGCCTCACCGAACTTACGCGTGCCCGCTGCGTAATAGCCCAACCCCGGCGCATAGAGGGCGCGATCCATGAAGCGCGCAAACGGGAGCCAACCGCTGTTGGCACGAATCTGTTCATGCAGCATGGCTGCACAGCGCGTCGTGTGATCCATAGCGTCCGCATCGGGAATCGGCAACGCGGAAGCGGATGATGAGTGGGCGATTCGCAAGTCAGGATCGTCACGTCGGCTAAAATGTGATTATGTCAGCCCGTTCGAACAATTCCTCCGAGAGTGCGCCCAAGGCGGTGCTGGTTACCGGTGCGGCCAAACGTGTTGGTGCCGCCATCGTGCGCACGCTGCACGCGGCGGGCTGCAACGTCGTGATTCACTGCAACCGTTCCAAACCTGACGCGGAGGCGCTCGCCAAGTCACTCAACGCCGTACGCGCTAAATCGGCGGCGGTGGTACTAGGCGATTTGCTGGCCCATAACGCGTTGCCGGGATTGGTGCAACAGGCGCATTCGTGTTTCGGTCGACTGGATGGTCTGGTCAACAACGCGTCCACCTTTCGCGCAACCCCGTTCGGCGCGATTGATGAGGACGACTGGCTAGAGATGATGGGTTCGAATTTGAAGGCGCCGCTTTTTCTGTCGCAAGCGGCCGCACCGTTTCTGCGCGTCACAAACGGTGCGATCGTCAACATTATCGACATTCACGCGGATCGTCCATTGAAAGACTTTGCTGTCTACAACACCGCCAAGGCGGGGCTTGCTGGTCTCACGCGTTCGCTGTCGATTGATCTGGCCCCGGAGGTGCGTGTCAACGGCGTCTCGCCAGGCGTCATCCTGTGGCCCGAAGACAGCGCCGATTACCCGACGCCGGAGCGCGAGCGCATCATCCGCCACGTACCCTTGAAACGCGTCGGTAGTGCGGAGGATGTCGCCGGTGCCGTGAAGTTCTTGTTGCTCGACGCGCCGTATATAACCGGGCAAATTCTCGCGGTCGACGGTGGCCGATCGCAGGCGCTATGAATACGGTCACGTCGCAAAAGCAGCAGCTCGAGCAGAACAAGCTCGCCAAGCGACTGCGTCGACAGGTCGGTGAGGCGATTGCCGACTTCAACATGATTGAGGCCAATGACCGCGTGATGGTGTGCCTGTCAGGCGGCAAGGACAGCTATGCCCTGCTCGACGTGTTGATGGGGCTGCAACAAAAGTCGCCGGTGCCGTTCGAGTTGATTGCGTTCAATCTCGATCAGAAACATCCGGGCTACCCCGAACATATCCTGCCGGACTATTTGACCGCGCTCGGTGTTCCATTTCGCATTGAACAGCAAGACACTTATTCGACCGTCAAGCGACTGATTCCCGAGGGCAAGACCATGTGCTCGCTGTGCTCGCGCATGCGTCGCGGCGTGATTTATCGCGTGGCCGAGGAATTGGGGGCAACCAAAATCGCGCTGGGCCATCATCGCGATGACATCGTGCAGACGTTTTTTCTGAACATGTTTTTCGGCTCGCGTCTCAAAGCGATGCCGCCAAAACTGGTGTCGGATAACGCCAAACACATCGTCATCCGGCCGCTCGCCTACGTCGAGGAGCGCGACCTAGCCGCCTACGCGGAATGGAAAGCGTTCCCGATCATTCCGTGCGATTTGTGCGGCTCGCAGGACAATGTGCAACGCCAGCAAGTCAAGCTCATGCTCCACGAGTGGGAACGCAAGTTTCCAGGGCGGGTGGAGAATATTTTTCGTGCGCTGTGCAATGCCTCACCTTCGCATCTGCTCGATCGCAAGTTGTTCGACTTCGCCAGCCTGCGCGCCAGCGGCGTTGCCGACGTGACGGGCGATACGGTGTTCGATGCCGACGAAGCGTCGCTACCGATGACAGCGCAGGTGATCTCGTTCAAGTAGGGTGCGCCACGCGCACCAAAACACCAACAATTAACCGCCAATGGTGCGCATGGCGCACCCTACAGGGACGGTGCGGTGGCTGACGAGCGTCTCGCCACTTTCACGATGGCCCAAATGATCGCCACCGGCACGGCGAGAAACACAGCGATTGGCATCAGCGCCATCAACACCGCGAAGATGGCGGCCACCAACGCGATTAACAACGCGATGCCTAACAAGCTGGCGAGCACAATGCCGACGCCAGTGAGCACGACTAGCGTGACGATCATGGCAATCAGAAATACCGGAATGGCGATCATCCAGCCAACGACCGAGTCCGACAAGTCGTCATCAAAAAATATCACCGAATGATCGAACGCGCCGTGCGAGTGCACGTTGGCAAGCAGCGTTGCCGTGGCCACCAGCGCGATCGTGGCAATCAGGATAAATAGCAAAATGCTTCCGGTCTTGGTCATCGTCCAGCTCGCAGTCAGAGTTGATAGCACGCATTGTGCCGACCGGCAGCCGGGGTGCTAAGTGCGTAGCGACAGTTTGCAGAAAGCGGATCGCGGGACGCATCAACCCTTGATAGTGCGCTGCCGTGCGTCGGTACGAGGGAAATCGTAACCCCTCTCCCTCGAGGGGAGAGGGGCTGGGGAGAGGGTGATGCTCGATGAATCCCGCATGCGCAGCACCAGCGTCATGATGTAAAACTCTAGCAACGACGGGTAGTTCCAGCACAAAACGCCTCAAAAAGCCCGTCAATGCTGGTGTTTACTCGTTATTTCGCGGCAGCGATCACGCCGTTCATGACGAAGGCAAAGCGATCAGCCACCTGTGGCTGGGTGGAGAATTTGTCGAGCGTGGCGGTAAATTTCTCCAGCTCGGCCAAGCGGTCATTCGGCGTTGGGTGGGTACTCATCATCAGCGAGACACCCGAATCCTCCGCTTTCAACCCCGACAAAATCTGGATCGCCGACACCAAGCCGTAGGGGTCATAACCGGCGCGTGCGGCGAGCACTGCACCGATGCGATCGGCCTCGTATTCGAGCGAGCGATCCAGCGGGCGCAGGAACAGCCCGCTTTTGACAAACTCGATGGCCTCGCCCGCCGCCGCGTTCGCCAACGCACCGGTCAATACGTTGCCCCCCGCGCGGCCTTGCGCGATGCGTTGCGACGCCTCGGCCTGTGCAACGCCTTGCAGTGCGCCCGAGATGTGCGCCGATTGAATCGCCTTAACCTGGTGTTTTTGCATCACGTGCGCCACTTCATGCGCCAATACGCCCGCCAACTCGGCTTCGTTGGACAGCCGCGCGATCAACCCGAGTGACACAAACACCTTGCCGCCCGGCAGCGCAAACGCATTCACCGTCGGCGTGTCGAGCACGCCAAACGCCCACGGCAAGTCCGGTCGCCCGGATTGCATCGCCACCCAGCGCCCGACGCGATTGACGTACCTTTGCAAATTCGCATCGGCGTGCAACGGCGTGGCACCAAGAATCATCGCCGCGATACCATCGCCCATGTTGATCTCTTCGGGCTCGGTGATGTCCTTGGTTGCCTCACCGACCTTCTTTGCCGTATCGAGCAGTTTGTTGAGGTTGAAGTTGCCGAACTGGGCGTTGGCGGCCAGTGGCAGCGTCGTCGCCACCGTCATCACGAGCATGAACAACGTTTTCATCGACGACCTCCACTTGCCGATTCGCCCGGATCGACCACGTCGGCGCGTGCTAGCTTGCCGTCCTTGGCGAATTTTTCCGCGTCAGGCTTGCTGCTGGACAGATTCTTCATCGCGCTGAGTGCCTGCGCGTCAGGAGAAGCGGTCTTTAGCTCTTCCGGCGAGAGGCCGCGAATACCGATGGTCGCACTTTGCGCGCGCTGATTGGTCTGCGGGCTGCCACCCAATAGGCGGTTGAATCCGGACAGAAAGCCGCCGCCGGTACTTTTGCTCGCGGGCTGGGCTTCCTCGATGACGACCCCGCCACGCAAATGCATCATGCGTACCCAGCCGGTCTGCGTGTCGGTTTTGACGCGGCTCCAAGCACCGCGGCGCTCGAGCAACTGCACCTTGGCTTGCGCCGCTAGCGACTGTAACGAGGCCGCCGCATCGTCGGGATTGGCGCGTAACTCAGTCGCGCGGTTGGTCAGCAGCGGTTCCTGTGCGTCGATGCCGACACTAACAAGTAGTATCGCCGCGACAAACAGCGGCATCACCTGCCACGACGATCGATATTGCCGTCGGGAAGTATTCGCGATGCTTTGCATGTGCTGCTCCGGTTAAAACGTGCGCGAAAAGTTGTGCCTAAAAGATATTCCTGGAAGCCACGCTTTAGTCTATCCGAAATGCCACTGTCGGCAATCCCGCGATTCAGCGATCAAGCGGGGGCGGCGTCCGACAATCCAAGTCGCTGCCAGATGGCGCGGGTCGCGGCCGCGCCGTTCATGGTGTAGAAATGCAACCCCGGTGCGCCGCCGTCGAGCAGCTCT
>JBCKPM010000109.1:0-5494 GCA_038901675.1 Usitatibacteraceae bacterium
ATTTCTCTCTCATCATCGCGCTGATGCTGGCTATTTTGTTGGGCACCTTGCCGCTGCTCGGGGCGTTCCGTCGCGACGACCGACTGATGGCGATGGCGCGCCCACTGGCGACGGGGCAGTTCGTATTTGTGGTGTTCGCCTTCGCCTGTCTGATCTATTGTTTTGTCACGAGTGATTTTTCGGTGAAAAACGTGGTGGCTAACTCCAACACCAAGTTACCGGTGTACTACAAGGTCACCGCGTCGTGGGGTTCACACGAAGGCTCGTTGCTGCTGTGGCTGTTGATGCTATCGGGTTGGACATTTGCCGTATCGGTGTTCAGTCGCAATCTGCCGCGTGACGTCATTGCGCGCGTACTCGCCGTGATGGGATTGATTGCGATCGGATTTCTCCTGTTCACGCTGATGACCTCAAACCCGTTTGAGCGTCTGCTTCCCGCCGCCGTGGAAGGGCGTGACCTCAACCCGCTGTTGCAAGACGCCGGCATGATCTACCACCCGCCGATGCTGTACATGGGCTACGTCGGATTCTCGGTCGCGTTCGCGTTCGCGGTGGGAGCGCTGATCGGCGGCAAGCTCGATGCGACGTGGGCGCGCTGGTCGCGGCCTTGGACCACCGCCGCGTGGATTTTTTTGACGCTCGGCGTCGCGCTCGGCAGCGCGTGGGCGTATTACGAACTGGGTTGGGGCGGTTGGTGGTTTTGGGATCCGGTCGAGAACGCATCGTTTATGCCGTGGCTGGTCGGCACCGCGTTGATTCACTCGCTCGCCGTGACCGAAAAGCGCGGCATTTTCAAAAGCTGGACCGTGTTGCTTGCCATCACGGCGTTCTCGCTGTCGCTGTTAGGGACGTTTCTAGTGCGCTCCGGCGTGCTCACCAGTGTGCATACGTTTGCCACTGATCCGGGCCGCGGCGCGTTCATTCTGGCGTTTCTGACGGTCGTGATCGGCGGGTCGCTGGCGCTGTTTGCGTGGCGTGCGCCGCAGATCGGGCTGGCCAAGGTGCCGGATGCGCTTGCGCCTGCCTCGCGTGAAGCGCTACTGCTGGCCAACAATGTGTTGCTGGTGGTGGCGATGCTGGCGGTGATGCTCGGCACCTTGTACCCGCTGTTTCTGGACGCATTGAATCTAGGCAAAATTTCCGTCGGCGCGCCGTACTTTGATGCGGTGTTTTATCCGTTGATGGCACCCGCGTTGTTTTTGATGGCGATTGGACCGATGTCGTCGTGGCGCAACGCGACGGTGCCGGATTTGTGGACACGATTGAAGTGGGCGCTCGGCGCAGCGGTGGCGTGCGCGGCCATTACACCGCTGTTGATGGGTAAGTGGTCGTTGCTGATCGCGCTCGGATTGTTGCTCGCGTTCTGGATTATTGCCGCGTGTGCGGCAGCTATCGTGCACCGCGTGCGTTCGACCGCCGGCAAAAGTGTGTTTGCCAAACTGCGCGCCAACAGCGCCAGCTACTACGGCATGCACATCGCCCACGTCGGCATCGCCGTGTTTGTCATTGGTGTGACGCTGGTGCGCGGTTACGAGACCGAACGCGACGTGCGCATGGCACCGGGCGACAGCATCACCGAACGCGGCTACACCTTCAAATTCATTTCAGTCGGACCGCAGACGGGTCCGAACTTCGATGCGATCAAGGGTCGTTTTGAAGTCAGCCGTGACGGCAAACTGCTCGAAGTGTTAGCGCCGGAAAAGCGCACTTACTTCGCTTCAGGCCAAACCATGACCGAGGTGGCGATTGACTCCGGGTTTACGCGCGACCTGTACGTCGCGCTCGGAGAGCCAGCCGAAAACGCGCCAGACGGCGCGTGGGGCGTACGCATTTATGTGAAGCCTTTTATCGACTGGATCTGGGCCGGGTGCATCTTGATGGCCTTGGGCGGCGCGTTTGCCATCAGCGATAAACGCTATCGGGTGCGCGCGGTGCGCACCAGCCGGGTCGACCTACAGTCGTCGTCGACCGCCGCGCAAGGCGCACCGAATATTGCGGCCGCGTAGTGAATGCCGAGTCGCCGGTTACTGCCGCGGTGCCGGTGCCGACCGCCCAGAATCGCGCTCGGCGCGTGTGGGCGTATTTTTTGCCGATCGCGTTTTTCGCGGTCCTGATCTGGTTTTTCTACAAGGGATTGTTCTTGAATCCTCGCGAAGTGCCGTCGCCGTTAATCGGCCGCCCTGTGCCACAATTCTCGCTCGCGCAATTGCACGCCCCGCAGCAAAAATTTACGCCGACCGACATGAAGGGCCAAGTGTGGCTGCTCAATGTTTGGGGCAGTTGGTGTGTGGCGTGCCGTTACGAACATCCATTCTTGAATGAACTGGCCAAACAGCAAATCGTGCCGGTGATCGGGTTGAACTGGAAAGACGAGCCGAGCGTAGCCAAAGCGTGGCTCACCAAGTATGGCGATCCGTATCGTCTGAGCGTCAGCGACCTCGACGGGCGCGTGGCGATTGACTGGGGCGTGTACGGCGCGCCGGAAACGTTTGTGGTCGACAAGGCGGGCACGATTCGTCACAAACTGACGGGCCCGATTGACGCGAAGATACTGAATGAAACGCTACTGCCGATGATTCGGGAATTGAAGGCGCGCTAGTGTTGGCGGCGCTAACGCCTTTCCACAGATGAACGCAGATAAACACAGATGAACACAGATAAGCTCAACACTAACCTGACAAACTCGCCTATTGGCGCACCGTTTCAGCCATTTTTGGCTGGAAAAGAGCGCTGGGTAAGGAGTTTGACTCTGTGTGTATCTGTGTTCATCTGTGGATTCGCTAGCCTTTCGTCACACGCGCAAGTGCCGACCCCGCAAATGCCGCTGCCCTCACCTGAACTCGCGAAACGATTGAAAGTTCTCGAGAGCGAGCTACGTTGTCTGGTGTGCCAAAACGAAACACTGGCCGAGTCGCCGGCGGGTTTGGCGAGTGATTTGCGCCGCGAGGTGCGCTCGTTGGTTGAACAGGGCAAGACCGACGCTGAAATCAAATCGTATTTGCAAGCGCGCTATGGCGATTTTGTGTTGTACCGACCGCCCGTCGTTACAAAAACGTACTTGCTCTGGTTCGGTCCGTTCGGCTTGCTGATTGTGGCGGGGCTTTCGGCGTGGTGGGTAACACGCCGCCGTGTCGCCATGCCGAGCACGACAACACGCGTGCCGGAAACGGATTCACAGCAGCGTGCCCGACAATTGCTCGAAAGCGATGACCGCGTTGTGGAGGGAAATCACAAATGATGGTTGATGACATAGCGGACATTCGGCGTGTGCTGAAGACCAGTCGCACCATTGCGGTGGTTGGACTGTCGGCCAACTGGTGGCACCCGAGTTACTTCGCGGCCAAATACATGCAAGAGCACGGCTATCGCATCATTCCGGTCAACCCGGCCTATACCGAGGTGCTAGGTGAAAAATGCTATGCCCGGCTGCGCGACATTCCCGACCAAATCGATATCGTGGATTGCTTTCGCAAAAGCGCAGAGATCCCTGCGTTGGCCGACGAGGCGATCGAAATCGGCGCTAAAGGGTACCTCTAAAAATTCAATCAAGCCGATGATGGCAAGGCGCAAAGTCGCGAAAAAGCGCAATGTACACGTAGGTCATGAGCATGTTGAGCGGCTTTGCAACGCCGCCAGCGCGGCTTCAGTGAATTTTTAGAGGTGCCCTAAATGTTTGTGGATGCAATTGGGTGTCATCAGTCAACCTGCGGCGACGCTTGCGATGGCGGCGGGCATCGACGTGGTGATGGATCGGTGCGTCAAAATTGAACACGGTCGGCTGTTTGGCGACTTGAACTTTGCCGGCGTCAATACCAAGGTCATTTCCGCCAAGCGGCAGGATGCGTCGTTTTCCTGAGGATTGATTTTCCTGCCGTTGCTGTCATATTGTTGTCATGTTGTGTCGGCAGCGTTGCCGCACAATACCAAAAGAGTCAGAACAACAACTAGAAAGGAGTTTCTTCATATGGCACCCTATCTGCTTTGGGCGATTGCCGGTTTCATTCTCATCATCGCCGAACTCGTGACCGGCACCTTCTACCTAGTCGTGTTCGGTGCCGCCGCACTGGTCGGGGCGCTGGTGGCGTGGCTGGGCGGCGCATTCTGGTTACAGGTGATCTTCGCCACTGCGGCGATGTTCATTGGCATCTATCTGGTACACGCGTGGTGGAAAAAGCACCCGAAGGATGCCCAGTCTGGAAATAGCTTGGAGGTTGGCCAGACCGTCATCTTAGAGAACTGGGTGAACGAAGCCAGCGGCACCGCGCGCGTCAAGTATCGCGGCACGTCGTGGGACGCCAAAGTGAGCGGCCCCGCCAAGCCTGACGATGTACTCACTATCCGCGCGCTCGAACAGGGCGTACTTCAGGTTGGGCCGTGACGCTGATGAAGCGGAAAACGACCCAAAGTTCAGACCCCCTGCAACCGATCAATCAACCAAGCTAGGAGACACACCATGCTGTTCAAACTCATCGGCATCATGTTAGCGAGCTACGTCATCTATGTCACCCCAGGCTTTTCGGGCTATGCGATTCCGTTTCTCTTTCTCGCGGCGATCATTGTTTTCGTCATTGAGGGGGTGCGCATCGTCCCGCAGCAAAGCGCATGGGTGGTCGAGCGTTTGGGTAAATACCACTCAACACTAGAACCCGGTCTGAATGTGATCGTGCCTTTTTTTGATCGCGTTGCGTATCGGCACAGTTTGAAAGAAGTCCCGCTCGACATCGCCGAACAAACCTGCATCACCAAGGACAACACGCAGCTCGCGGTCGACGGCATCATCTACTTCCAAGTGGTCGATCCGAAGCTGGCGAGCTACGGCTCCTCCGACTACATCATGGCCATTTCGCAACTCGCGCAAACGGCGCTACGCTCCGAGATCGGCAAGATGGAACTCGACAAGACGTTCGAGGGCCGCGATGTGATCAATCGCCAAGTCGTTGCCGTGCTTGATGAAGCGGGTCGCACTTGGGGCATCAAAGTGTTGCGATATGAAATCAAGAGTCTGACGCCGCCCGAGTCCATCCTGCGATCGATGCAGGCGCAAATTACGGCCGAGCGTGAAAAGCGCGCCTTGATTGCGAAATCCGAGGGTGTTCGTCAGGAGGAGATCAACATCGCTGACGGTCAACGACAAGCCGCGATTCTCGCCTCCGAAGGTGAGAAGCAGGCAGCGATTAACCGTGCGCAGGGTGAGGCGCTGGCGTTGACCACTGTTGCCGAGGCGACCGCGTCGGCGGTGCGGCAGGTGGCGGCTGCGCTCGAAACGCCGGGCGGGCAGCAGGCAGCGAATTTGAAGATTGCCGAGCAGTACGTTCACCAATTCGGCCAATTGGCCAAGGCGGGTAACACGCTGATCGTGCCGGCCAATATCGCAGACGTTGCGTCGATGTTGTCGATCGCAATGACGGTTCTCGACAAGACCAAACAGGCGATGAAGTAGCCGCAACGGGGGAGTGAAAAGGCGCGCTGCGGCGCGCTTTTTTTGCCCGAACGT
>JBCKPM010000110.1:0-5494 GCA_038901675.1 Usitatibacteraceae bacterium
TGGAACTTGTTCATGCCGGGTGCGCTGGGCGCTGGCCTCACCAATCTCGAATACGCGCCACTGGCCGAAATCACCGGCCGCGTGCCGTGGTCGCCCGAGGTATTTAATTGCAGCGCGCCAGATACCGGCAACATGGAAGTGTTCGCCCAATACGGCACCCCCGAGCAGAAAGCGCGATGGCTGACGCCGTTGCTCGCTGGCGAAATTCGCTCGGCCTTTGCCATGACCGAACCTGCCGTCGCCTCGAGTGACGCGACCAACATCGAGACGCGCATCGAGCGTGATGGTGACGAATACGTCATCGATGGCCGCAAGTGGTGGATTTCTGGAGCCGGCGACCCGCGATGCGCGATCTACATTGTGATGGGCAAGACTAATCCCGACGCCGCCACCCATTCGCAGCAGTCGATGATCCTGGTGCCGGCCGCGACCAAGGGCGTGTCAGTCATTCGTCCGCTGTCGGTTTTTGGTTACGACGATGCGCCGCACGGTCATTGCGAAATCGTGTTCGATCAGGTGCGCGTACCTGTGGAAAATATTTTGCTCGGCGAGGGTCGCGGCTTTGAGATTGCCCAAGGTAGACTCGGCCCGGGACGCATTCACCATTGCATGCGCTTGATCGGATTGTCTGAACGCGCGCTACAACTGATGTGTCAGCGTCTGACAACGCGTGTTGCGTTTGGCAAGACACTGTCCACGCAAGGCGTGTGGCATGAGCGCATCGCCGAGGCGCGCTGCATGATCGATCAGGCGCGACTGCTGACGTTGAAAGCTGCCTACATGATGGACACCGTGGGCAATAAGGCTGCCAAGACGGAGATTGCCATGATCAAAGTCGTGGCCCCAAACGTCGCACAACAGGTGATCGATTGGGCCATACAGGCGCATGGAGGCGCAGGTGTGTCGGATGACTTTCCGCTCGCCTTCGCCTACGCACAAGCCCGAATGTTGCGGCTTGCCGACGGCCCGGATGAAGTACATCGGCAGTCGCTGGCCAAAATGGAATTGGGTAAGTATCTGAAACGCGAAGCAAAGTGAGCTGATGGCGTAACTCCCTGCGAGATGAATGGTCACCGCGAGCAGCGGTTCCAACTCTTTAGCCGACAATCGGCGCGATGACGCCTGATCGTTCACCGCGCTACCCGCACTGGCGCGGTGCCCCGCCTCACTTACCGAGCATATAGAGTTGCCATAAATCCTTGTGACTCATGTGCAACAGCGGCTGAATGGCGAGGATGCCGGTCTTGCCGATACTGGTTTCGAGGTAGCGCATCTCGGCAAATTTCTCTTTTGTCGCCTCGTCAATGTCAACATTGAATCCGTTTTCACGCATCATCAGAATGCCTTTCGCGCGCAACGCGAGCTCAGTGTACAAACGGATGAAGCAGATGATGTCTGCGACGACCGGTCCATGAAACTTGTCCTTCAGCGAATGCAGGTATTCGCCCACCGGAGAATTCGACAAGCGACCCGAGTTGATGAGTGCCAGCATTTCGGTGTCGGCGTCAAAACCTTTGCCGAGCCAGTCCCCTACCGCACGTTCGCTTCGTTGCAACACGAAATATAGTAACGGCGGCATGCCGATAACGATGACGAGCGTCGACAGCCGCGGTGAGTACGACAAGTGGTTGTATGCCGAGTGCGCGACGATCGCCACGCCCAAGCCTGGCAACAGCGACGCGAGATTCACGTGCGCTCGACGCTCGAGCACGGCAATACCCATGACGGCGAATACCGCGGTCGCGCCGCCGTGCATGATGGCCGTGCCAAAGCCGCGCACAATCCACGTCCCGATGCCCGCGTCCGGTATCAGCTTCAGGTAATACAGATTCTCGATGACCGCAAAACCGGTGCCGACCGCGAAGCCAAAGATTGCGGCATCAACCAAAAAGCCGATGCGGCGCAGTCGAATCAGGCCAACGATTACCAGACACTTCAGCACTTCTTCGACGATTGGCGCCACATAGCGCGAGTAGATCTTGATCTCAATGTGGCTCGCGTCCAGAATCGCGCCGTTGAGCAGGTAACTCGCCCCGGCGATCAACGCACCGCAAACTACAACAATAAGCACATCGTACAGCTCGACCAGTTTGTAGCTATCCAGATAAAGCAACGCAGCTAGAAACACGAGCACGGGCAGCAAGCCCAGCAGCATGTGCAATACAGTAGTTGACGACACAGGCGATTCGCGGCGCTACATGATCTTCAGCGAGATCATCACTTCATCACCTGCGCGTTTGGATCCTTTATAGCCGACTGCGTAGCCGAGCGACAAGGTCATGTCGTACCAATGCAGCACGCTGAATCGCACGTCGAACTGGGTGCCGAGGTTTGCATACTTCTTGCGCTGCGAATCCTGCGCCGGATCGGTCCACAGCGCGGAAGTGAATACCGATTGCCGCAGCCAGGTGGCGTGAAAGCCGGGCGTGCCGAGCGAGCCGAACACGTAAGGCGGTAAATTCAACTCCACCAACTGCCGCACAAAGCGCTTCGTTTTGACTTCGTTCAGCCCAAATCCCGGCAACGCGTAATGCTCGTGATAACGCTTAATGGAGCCGCCATCGACATAGTTGTTGCCGAAGCCGCCAAAGTAAAAACTCGCGGCGGCGATCTTGTTGTCGCCACGCGCCGCGCCGACTGCCGTGCGTGACCAGACCGATGAGTTCGGCATCGGCAGGTCAAAGCCGAGATCCAGACTGGATCGGAGTTGCGGCAGCGTCGCCGTTTTGACCCGCGTCGCTTTGCCGACGATCGACCAGCCAAGCCCTTTCTCATCATCGACCGCACCAATGGAGCGCCGGTAATCGGTGAAATAGAGTCCAGCCTGTCCGATAATCAATCGGGGAAACGCGCTGCCGACGTTTTGCGCCTCTGGCAGCACGTCTATTTTGTCGAGCATGGTCAAGTCGTACTTGGCGGTGAGTTTTCGTGGCGCATCCCAGATCAATAAATCATCGTAGCCAAATCTTGCCGCATTGCCCTTGCGACCGCGACGCGTGGGGCCAAACATATCGTAGAAATCGGAACGGTTCCATGATAGCGCTGCGCGCCAACCGAGATACTCACCCGCAATCTCGACGTGTCCACGTTCGTTGCGCGGCAACGACGTGCTCGGTGTGTATGCAGCCGTGATACCAATTTTCGCGAATCCAAGCGGGTCGGCGATGTTGACTTGATAGCCGAGTCCAATCGCGCTCTTGTAGCCTTGCAAAACCGGGTACGCATTATCGACCGCGAGGTGTTGCAGCGGAATCCACTCGCCACGCCGGGTGATGAGTTTCTCATCGTCAATCTTGCCCGGTGGCGGCACCTGCCAAGTCGTAACCACCGGATGCTTGTTCACGAGTTCCGTACCGAGAAACTTGATGGCACTGACGTCTTCGAGCGGCTTGGCATCAATGGTTGCTGGCACAAAGCCGGCAGCGGTATACGACAACACCAGCAGCCTCCCGTCCTTGAGCGGCACCGGTCGAAACAGCCCGGATTCCGCATTGGAGACTGCTTCCACTTTGCCCGTTGCAACTTCGTACCGAAAAATATTTGACACGCCGGTGTAATAGCTGCTGCCATACAGATAGCGACTGTCGCTGGAGAAAACAAAACTCTCCGGCACGGAATGTCCAAATCGAAACTCGCTTTTCGGCGCCATATCATTCGCCAGCACTTTTTCCAACTCCCATACGCGCAGGAATTGCTCCCCGTTGACTTCGCCGATCGAGGCCGACAGCAATTTTCCATCCGGCGAGACATCCAGATCGTAGGGCACGTGCTCATACGCAAATTCATGCACCAACTGCCATTCCTGATACGGGTGCGGAATGCGCACCAGCGAGGCCACGCCATTCATGTGCCGCACACCCATCAGCGATCGGTCAACCGGATTGAACGCCATGTCGCCAATGCGCGCATTTTCCATGAGCATGCGCGACTCGCCAGTCTTGACGTCGACGGCCATCAGATCGCGAAGGGCAAGGTTATCGTTGGTGTAGAACGCAGTGCCAGAGACCGGATCAAACGCGAACGACGCCACACGGTAGAGCATCGCGCGTTTGATGTCCGCCAGCCGCTTGATGCTGCCATCGCGTGTACTCAGCGCGCCGACGTGTTCGACCACCCCCGGATAGCGAAACGCGGCGAGGATGTTGCCATTCGCCTCGTCGTAGAACATGCGTGAAATCGACCCCACCGCACCGGCCGAGAGTTTGCGCTCGGGCGTGATCGGATTTTTCCGCACTTCCGCCAGATTCCGCTGCTGAAAACCGCGCTCAAAGGCAATCCACGCCTGCCACGCTTGCTCGAGTGGCATGCCGAATACTTTCTCGAATTGATCCGAGTAATAACGCGCGCTGCCTTCGTCGCGCTTAATCCAGTCGATCACCTTTTCAGGCGAATAGGTATATGCCAACCAAGTGAAGAAGCGGGTGCCATACAGATACGCGTTGGCACCAATCTGAAAGTCGACGCGAACCGCCTTGGACACCAGTTCCAACGGATCCGGGAATGGGGCACCGTCGCGCACCATGGCACGAAATACCATCTCGTCGTAGCCACCTTGCGCGCGCCCGACGCCGCCACCCATCCACGTTTCCATGAATACCGCGCCACCCTCGATGTACCAGCGCGGCGCGACAAAGCGCGGTACGGTCAGATAGTTATAGAGCAGCGTTTCCGGGTTTTGCTGCCGTGGAATGATCTTGCCGAGGAAAAAACGTCGCCACTGTCGATCTTGTTCCGACGCAACGTCGCCTTGAGTGACATGAACAAGCTCGTGATTCATCAACGAGAACATGCGTTCGCTGGCCGGGAACGTTTCGAACGCCTTGGATTGCGGACTGACATCGAACACCAAGCGATTATTGGGGGCGACCCCAGCCGAGGCATTGCCGTAGTCGGCCAGATCCGTGAGCAGTACCGTGGTCGTGCCGGACGGCGTCCAGTTGAAGGTCTTGCGCTGCCACAGCAGCGAATTGGTGAACGTGCGCACCGAGTGTGGCCGCAGGTAGTCGAGAGGATCGAAGTAGACCAGACGCAGATCCTTGGTCTCGACGTATGACATGCCGAGGTTTATCTGCGCCCCGGAGGCCAACGGAACCAACAGCAACAACAAGCACAGGACTCGATTTCGCACGTCGACTCTCCCTTGACCCCGACCCTGATGGGCGCTGCTTTATGCGTCTGAAATGCTTTCCAGTGGCGATAATTTTGCCCGTTTTCGCCATCCGGCGAAACGCGCCACACCACGCACTCTAACCTGACGGCTTGCGTCAATCACGCGCGCAAAAAAACGCCGGCATGTAAGCCGGCGTTTTCGTGTCGCACAAACTGCGTGCGATATCGTGAAGGTTACTGCGAACGGCCAGATGCGTTGGCGGCTGCATTTCCAGCTGCCTTGCCGGCCGCGTTGCCGGCTGCATTGCCCGCTGCACGACCAGCTGCATCACCAGCGGAGCTCTCGACGGCGGAACGAGCAGCACCCGAGGCATTTCCTGAGGCT
>JBCKPM010000111.1:0-5344 GCA_038901675.1 Usitatibacteraceae bacterium
GGTCAAGCGTATCAAATGTAGCGGTAGCTTCATTCTCTCAGGTACGGGAAACGCCAGCACGTCTGTGGGCGCATAGCCGAGCTTGATGTAAAACGGGAACAGATTTTCGCGCCGGTTTACCACGGTGAGATCTATAAAATCGCATCCGGCATCGCGGCAGCGGGTTTCGACCGCGCCGATCAGGCGGCGCGACAGGCCTTGGCCTTGTGCAGCCGGATCGACCGCCAATAAGCCAAGGTAGCCACGTTGGTTGGCGATGGAGCAGTACACGACGCCCTTGATCGTCGCGCGTTCGGCATCATCGTCGATAACCAGAAATGCGCCGTGGCGGCGGCGATCCAGAACCTCATCGCGATGAATGCGATCGCCGATGATGCAAAAGTCCTCGGCGCGAAATGCGCGATTGATGAGAGCGACCAATTGGTCAGTTTCCGTTTCGGTCGCCTCTCGAATCGTCGATAACGGCAGCTGCAAATCGCTGCTCTTGAAAATGAATGAAGCCGAGCATTGTTGTTTTGCCTGCGTGGCTCGGTTGTTGAATGGTTACTGGCGCTTGCGCTCTTCTTTTTTCAGCTTTTTCGCTTCTTTTTTTTCTTTGGGCGTTTTGGCCGCCGTTTTTTTAGTGTCTTTTTTGGTGTCTTTGGCTTTGCTCATGTGAATACTCCTAGGTTGGATGCTGCCTGATCGTCAGAAGGTCGTGCGGTTTGATATTAATCTGTTTTGTGCGCGGATAGTCGCGAGCCTAAGGATGCGACACGACACGCAACGTGCAGCAACTTAGGCTCGACCCGTCGCCGCGCATCCAAACGTCAATATCCTTGCTTTTATGCTCTGGCGCGCCCATGATGTGACATGGTCATCAAAAAACCCAGCACCCGCAAGCCCAGCACCAAGAAACTCGCCACCGCGCCGTCCGCCGCAGAGGTCACCACGCCTCAGTTGCTACCGCGAGGCAGCGTTGTTGCGACGCAGGCGGTACCCTTCACGCCGCCCAAGCCGTATGTGAAGAAAAAGCCCACTTGGGCTTAGTCGTTGTCGCCCTGAGTGCTCGTTTAACCATTTGAAACTCGCCTATTGGCGCGGCGTTCATGGCATTTGCGCCTGAAACACCGCATGGATGCTGGCGTTTGCCAGTAGCTTACGCGCCGACGCTAAGGTGGGGATCGAAACCCAGCGAAAGTATCAGCCTTCGCGTGCGTGCTGGTTCCCCACTCGCAGCGGCGTCACTATCATGGTCAACATCATCGGTGTCGCACGCGCGGCTCGACACCAGCGAACCGAGAAGACCTCGGCTGGCCGCTTTCACACAAAGGAATTCACTGCATGGGCTATAACGTTCTCATTATGGGCGCATCCTACGGATCGCTGCTCGGTATCAAACTGCTGTTGGCCGGACACAACGTCACGCTGGTGTGTCGACCCGCTGGAGTCGCGCTGTTCAACGCCGAAGGTGCGCGCGTGCGCATGCCCATCAAGGGGCGTGAAGGGTTGCTTGAGATTGATTCACGCACAGCCCCCGGCAAACTTGCCGCCGCCGGACCAGACGCCGTCGATCCAGCGGCGTTTGATCTGGTCGCACTCGCCATGCAAGAGCCGCAGTACGGCTCGCCGGGTGTACGTGAATTGCTTGATCGTGTCGCCAAATCGCGCGTGCCGTGCATGTCAATCATGAACATACCGCCACTTCCATACATGGCACGCATTCCGGGCGTGTCCATGGAAGCGTGTCGCGCGAGTTACACCGACCCTGCCGTGTGGCAACACTTCGACCCGACGCTGATGACCCTGTGCAGCCCTGACCCGCAGGCATTTCGGCCACCGGAAGAAAAAAGCAATGTGCTGCAAGTGCGACTGCCAACCAACTTCAGAGCGGCGCGATTTGTCTCAGACGTGCACACCGAAATGTTGCGCAACATGGAAGCGAGCGTGGATGCGGTGCGCTTTGCGACCGACAGTGGGCCGATCGAATTGCCGGTGAAGCTGCGTGTGCACGATTCGGTGTTCGTGCCGCTCGCCAAATGGAGCATGTTGATGGCCGGCAACTATCGCTGCATTCAAAAAGATGCGATGCGCCCGATCAAGGACGCCGTGCACGGCAACCTTGAAGAATCGCGCGCGGTGTACAACTGGGTGGTGGAGCTGTGTATTTCGTTCGGCGCGTCGCAAAGCGACATGGTGCCGTTTGAAAAATACGCCGCCGCCGCACAAGGGTTAGCCAATCCTTCCTCTGCTGCGCGCGCCCTGTTCGGCGGTGCTGCCAACATCGAGCGTGTCGATCGGTTAGTCCAAGCCGTGGCGGCACAAAAGGGCATGCACAACGCCCTGATCGATGAGATGGTGGAGATGGTCGATGCGCGGTTGCAAGTGAATCGCGGCAAGGTTGGGTAGTTCGGCATCGGCGTTGCGTCGCCTTGCGCCGCAATTCAGCCGCCCAAATGGACGCCATCAGTTTTGGGGAATGGCCGTGGAATAGTGGTTTACAAAACAATGGTGGTGCGTCCCCTATTGTTTCGTGCTGCCTAACGTCCGCGTTGAAGAGCGCGCGGTTAGGTCGCTTCCTCATCGAAGTAGTCGCTATCGATTTTAGGGATTCTTACCGTTCTTGCTGATACTCCAACTCCGTGATCCATCATCAGCTCAGCAAGGCGGTTGCCGTCTACCAATACGATGCGTTCGACAGACTTGGCGAAGTCAAGCGCTTGGGCCGTATAGGTGGAAGTCGTGATGAAAACTCCCTTGTTTGCGCGTTGCCCGGCAAGCGCACCGTAGAACCCTTGCACCTCCGGGCGACCGACCGTACTCTGCCACCGCTTGGCTTGTACATAGACTTTCTCCAAGCCAAGTTTATCGAGGGAAATCACACCGTCGATGCCTCCGTCGCCGGCGCCTCCGACACGTTGCAGGTCTGCCCTGCTCGCGCCATAGCCCATACGGTGAAGTAGATCGAGAACGATCGTTTCAAAGAACGAGGGCGATACGAGAGCGAGGAGTTCAAGAAGCTCAGATGCGGTTGAAGCGCGCAGCTCATTGATGGCTTGGCCAAGGCGGTCGTCAGGACTTACGAGAGCCGGCACTTGTGGTTTTGGTTGTTCCGTTCCCGCGAAGACTGGTGCCTCGTCGCTAGATTGTGGCCTTAGACGAACGTCCACGAAGTCCGTAGCGATGCGCTCTACTTCTTCAGGGGTCAATGGAGTGTCGCGCGAAGCGACGAAAGAAATTCCCTCGTCAGTGAGTTGCCAGAAGCCACGCCGCAGGCTTTTCGATAACCTTTTCGATAACCCTGCTCGCTTCAGGCGGTCGTGTGCCCAACCTGCTCGGTTCTTGTAGATCGGTTGAGCATTGGGCAAGAGCTCCTGCTTGTCAGCATCGGATATTCCAAGTGCTAGTGCTGCTGCCTCGTGAGTATCACGCGCGGTCGCGCCCTGTGGGTGCGCAGCGAGGAACCGAAGGATCGGGTCAATGAATTTGTCGTATGTGGGAACGGCCATGGTGCATTCTTTCTCGATGATTAAAGGGGTCGTGGTCGATTTTTCAAGCGTCCGCTTCACTCAACCGAAATCACGAGCCGCTTGCCCGTCGCTCTAACTGCTTTGTCCAACAACTTCAACGTCGGCCAGTGGCTGGGGTCGCCCAGCCGTGATGCAGCGGCCCATGAGGTATCCAGCGCGCGTGCGAGCTGCGCCACGGTCTTCATGTCTTTACTTGAACTCATGGCCTCATAGATTGCCAACGCCGCTTGCGTCTTCGCATCGGGAAGAATCGAAACGGCGCTCTTGCGCGCGGTCGGGCTGGGGATTCCTTTGCGATGAACAATGTAGCTTTCCAGTACGCCGGAAAGCACTTCGCACGCATTGTCCTTCGCCTCTTCAAGCGTCTCGCCGTAGGTGAACGCCTCCTTGAAATTCACGAATTGCACGTCATAGGTGCCGTCGCGGGTTTTCTTAATGATGGCGGGGTATGCGTAGCTTTTCATGTCGTACCTCGTTGATTACTTGCCCAGTTTCATGCCGGTGATTTTCGCTATCTTGCTTAATGTGCCTGCGGGAATGTCACGCGTGCCGTGAACAGGTATCGGGCAGATTGCGCCGCTCTTGACCATGATGTGGTGCGACCCCTTTACGCGGTCAAGTGTCCAGCCTTCGGCTTTGAGTTTCGCGATGACCTGTTTGCCGTTCATTTATGTATCAATAATGATATATCAATGCTGATTGTCGTCGCAACCCCAGCAGATGCATTTGCGAAGGAGGGCGCTTGATCAGCCACCCCCATCCCAACCTTCCCCCGTACGCGGGGGAAGGTTGGGATGGGGGTGGCTAATCCGTCACCGCACCCTTACTCGCCGTCCCCACTAGCTTGAAATATTTACCCAACACGCCGCGCGTATACCGCGGCGCAGGCTGCACCCACGCCGCGCGGCGTTTGGCGATTTCCGCGTCATCGACATTCAGTTGAATCAAGAGTTGAACCGCATCAATCGTTACAGAGTCGCCTTCCCGTACCAGTGCAATAGTGCCGCCGACAAACGCTTCTGGTGCCACGTGCCCCACCACCATGCCCCAGGTGCCGCCGGAGAAGCGTCCATCGGTGATGAGCCCGACGGTCTCACCGAAGCCTTTGCCGATCAATGCCGACGTCGGTGCCAGCATTTCACGCATCCCCGGGCCACCCTTGGGGCCTTCGTAGCGCAGCACGATCACGTCACCGTGGTTGATCGTATCGCGCATGATGGCGTCCATCAATTCCGGCTCGGAATCGAACACGCGCGCAGGACCCGTGATGACCGGATTCTTGAGGCCGGTGATTTTGGCGACACAACCTTCAGTCGCGAGGTTGCCTTTGAGAATCGCGAGGTGTCCTTGTTTGTACAACGGCTTGTCGTACGGCCGAATCACATCTTGATCCACGCGCGGCGAGTCGGGCACGTCGGTCAGCATTTCGGCGATGGTCTTGCCGGTGATGGTCATGCAGTCGCCAAACATCAGGCCTGCGTTCAAAAGCATTTTCAGCACTTGCGGCACACCACCCGCTTGGTGCAAGTCCACCGCGACGTATTTTCCTGAAGGCTTCAAGTCGCAAAACACGCCGACTTTTTTGCGCACACGTTCGAAGTCATCAATCGTCCATTCGACGTCTGCAGCGTGCGCGATCGCCAGAAAATGCAGCACCGCGTTGGTCGAGCCGCCGACGGCCATGATGACCGACACCGCGTTTTCAATCGACTTGCGCGTCACGATGTCGCGCGGACGAATGTTTTTCTTCACGGCTTCAACCAGCACGCGGCCTGATTCCGCCGCAGAAAGTCTTTTCTCTTCGTCTTCCGCCGCCATGGTCGAGGAGTACATCA
>JBCKPM010000112.1:0-5292 GCA_038901675.1 Usitatibacteraceae bacterium
CGCTCAGCGCGCACCCGTGAGCGCATTCTGAAGGTGAGTCTGGAACTGTTCAATGAACAGGGCGAAGCGAATGTCACCACCGGGCACATCGCCGACGAGTTGAATATTTCGCCGGGCAATCTTTACTATCACTTTCGCAACAAGGATGAAATCATCCAGTATTTGTTCGCGGATTTTGAAAAGCAGATCGATATTGCGCCGAGCCGATTTGACGATGTGCCTTCGGCGATGGAAGACCTGTGGCTCTACCTGCACATGATGTTTGAGCGCATCTGGCAGTATCGATTTCTCTACCGCAACCTCGACGACTTGCTGGCGCGCAACAGCAAACTAAAATCGCATTTCAATATCATTGTCGGGCACAAACGTGACGCCGTGCGCGGGATGTGCGATTCGTTGATTGCGGCTGACGCGATGTGCGCCTCCGACGCAACAATTACGGCGCTGGCCGAAAATATTCTGGTAGTTGCCACTTACTGGCTCAATTACGAAAACCTTAAGCTTCGCGCCGGAATCAAGGACGACCCTGAGCGACATCTCACGCGCGGTGTTTATCAGGTGATGTGCCTGATGGCACCGTACCTAGTCGGGGAAGCCAAACAACATTTGGACCACTTGATGGAAAACTACACCAACTAATCGAGATCGCAACGAGAGCGAAGGAGAAAATATGGCGAGTGTGAAATGGACCAAGACACCAGTGGACGCGAAGTCGGTGAGTTACACAGGTGAGGCGCTGAAAAAACACTGGGAAGCGCTGCATAAAGGCGACCACGAGAGTTTTCCGAAAGATAGCAAGTTGCAGGACGCGTGGCGCGCCTTTCACGCCAATCACGTCGAGAAAAAAGCGGCGGCCAAAATGAAAGGGCGCGATGCGATGGAAATGATGGATGTTGAGCTTGCCGTCGCCGAGCTTCTGGATGAGTGAGTACCACTAAATCATGACAACACTCACCATTGAAACAATTCGCGCCGCGCACCAGCGCATCAAGCCCTACATTCACCGCACGGCTGTCATCAGCTGCGACTTCATTAACCGGGAAGTCGGCGCGGAAGTATTTTTCAAATGCGAGAATTTCCAGAAAGTCGGTGCGTTCAAGGCGCGCGGTGCGGCCAATGCGGTGTTTTCGCTCAACGACGCGGCCGCCGCTCGTGGGGTGGTGACACATTCTTCCGGTAATCACGGCGCAGCACTGGCGTGGGCGGCGGGTCTGCGTGGAATCCAGGCGACGGTGGTCCTGCCCGAAAACGCGCCACTGCCAAAGAAACGCGCCATCGCTGGATACGGTGCGCAGATTGTGTTTTGTGCACCGAACATTGCCGCACGCCAAGCCGCTGTCGATGAACTGATGGCGAGGCACGGCTTTGAAATGATCCACCCGTTCGATAATGACGACGTCATTGCAGGACAGGGGACGGCCGCCATCGAGTTGCTCGAAGAGTGTCCGGAACTTGATGTTGTGATAGCACCACTGGGAGGAGGCGGGCTGCTGTCAGGTACCTCCATTGCCGCCAAAGCGATCAAGCCAGGCATTCTGGTGTACGGCGGCGAGCCGCGCGGCGCGGACGACGGTACGCGCTCATTCGCCTCGGGAGTGCGGGTGACCGAACAAACGCCAGAGACTATTTGTGATGGCCTGCAAGCTACGTTGGCAGAGCGTACCTTCAACCTTATTCGCGCCAATGTCGATGGCATCGGCGTGGCGACAGAGGCCAATGTCATTCGCGCCATGCGCATGATTTGGCAGTACGCCAAGATTATTTGTGAGCCGTCGTGTTGTCCGCCGCTGGCGGCGATGCTCGAAGGCACGCTTGACGTTCGGGGTAAAAAGGTTGGCATCATTCTGACGGGCGGTAACGTCGACCTCGACAAACTGCCTTGGATGGCTGTATGAAAATGCTCACCGAAAATAGACGATGAAGTGGATGGCTATATTGCAAGACCTGACCCCGAAGTGTTGTCTCGCGCATCACCCCGGGCGCCGCTCTGCGACTTTGCTGCGATCAGATAGCTTCATGATAGGAGCCATTTCCCACTTTCCTGTCTTTTGGAAGTTTGCTAGGAAATCGGTGTGAAGCGCGACGCGCTGCGCGGGTAATTCCGCTTCGAGGAAGTTGCGCAGAGCATTGATGTGGGAGACAGCCCGTTGGACGAGCGCCTTCGATATTCCAATCGACTGCTTCTTTACTACGCCGATTGCGCTCCCATCACGCCATCCGACTCCGTGCTTCCCTATAACTATCGCTATAGATTCACACTGCTCAAAGTCATTTACTGAGTGGGCGACATGCTTGTCTCTCAACGCAATAAGGTACTCATGGATCTCATCGTCAAATGGAGCGCCCTTGCCATGCAGGTCATCCGGACTAAGTGTAAGAGCGCGAACACCTGACTTGAAGCACCGCGCGTATCCAACTACACCCGAGAAGGTCAACGCCTTAGAGTGAAGGTTCTTATCGTCCGGTATTCCGATGTCGTTTGCAGCGTTCAGGCATTCTGCAGCAAATGCAAGATCGCCCAATATAAGGTGCAGTGCTGCGAACACCCGCGCTGCCTGCGACGTGAGCTTTGCCGGCACCATAGCCTCGCCTGCCTCAATGGGGCCTGGGCTTATCCATGTGAATGAAAAGTCCGAAGAAAAAGCCTCGCCTTGCGTGGATATGTCATGTATGTCTTCGGATTCGCTCATGTGTTTCCCCCAGGCTCAACGATTAAGTTGAGTGGCGCGCAGCGCTTTTGGCGCGTCCGCTCGAACGCCGTGTTAGCCCTGTATCAGGCACGAGCCGGATTTCAACTTTGAAGCCAAGCGCCTTTGCATACCTTTGAAGCGTTCCCACAGACGGAGAATGGCTACTGGTCGGTGACTCGAGCCTCGCAATCGCCGACTGCGTCGTGCCCACTAGCACTGCCACCTCAGCCTGGGTAAGTCCAGATGAGATACGCGCTTTCAACACCTCATCCAGGAAGGCAAACTCATCGGCAAGCTGGTCATAGGCCGCTCGAACTTCCGGCTTTGAAAGTGCTCGTGTCTTGAATTGCTTAAGGGTTCGTTCCATTTTCAATTTCCTTCATCCGCGTTCGCGCCACCAATAGTTCTTTTGCCGGTGTCTTCTCCGTTTTCTTGATGAAATGATGAAGCATCACAATCCGGCGTCCAACTCTTGTGCAATAGAAAATACGCGCGATACCTTCTCGCGCTTTAAGGCGAAGTTCAAACAGGCCGTCGCCCATCGCCCGCGTGTGTGGCATACCGAGATCGGGACCGTACATTTCCATACGCTCGGCATACCGGATGAAGCGCGCCACAAACCCTGCCGGTAACGCCGAGATTTCAGTCTCAACTCGATCGCTGAAAAATACTACGATCCAGATCATAGATGAAGTATAGCATTTATGCTATGTGCGAACACCGAAGTTCTAAGGGCTAACTATATGTAGGGAGCACCAAGTCGCCCGAACATTCCACGCTGCTCCCTATCATTCCACCGTTCCGAGGAGAAAACGCTTCTTGATCAACGGCTTGAATCATCCGATGCTGCATAACGCCCCCACTAACAGATTCACGTTTTCCGGCAAGCCTGTTTCGCCTGTTTAGCAACCCAATGCTGAACAAAAAATGCCTAAGGTCAAGACAACGAGGTCTTGCAACATAGCATTTTACTTACCTGCTGGCGCGTCGTTTGGCGGTTGCGTCCACCGATTTATCGCCAAGAACTTGTTCTGGCGCCTCGTCGTACTCAGGGCCGTACGGACCCATTAACGTCAGCATCACCAACTTTTCGAATTCTTCGGCAAAGCGGTCGATGACATTGTGCGGGTCGGGCACCAGACCACTGTCGGTAATCAAACCAAACTGCACCTTGCCGTTGTAGGTCAGTATCGATAGCCCCATGCCGATGCCGCCTGACTGGGGTACCCAGAACTCAAGTTCGTCGATTTCGATGCCGGCCAGATAGAGTGGTTTTTGCGGCCCAGGCACATTGGTCATCACCGCTGTCGCGTTGCGACCAATGAGACCGCTAATCTGATCTTGCAAAATTTTCGGCCCCAACCCGACCGCCGACAACAACACGAACGCGACAATCGGTTGCAATGATCCTTTCAAAGCGGACATACGCGTTCGCACCAACTCCAACCGCTCGAGCGGATCCTCGACACCGACCGGCAGATCGACGAATATCAGGCCGAACTGGTTGCCCAGATCGTTCGCTTTTTCGACCGGACGCAGGTTTACCGGCACGATGGCGCGCAATTCGACGCCTTCGGTAGGGTCGTCGTGGCGCTGCAAATAGTCGCGCAGGGCGCCTGCGGCAATCGCTAGCAACACGTCATTGATAGATGCGCCGAGTGCTTTGCCGATAACCTTGACTTCAGCCAACGGTAGCGGGTCGCACCAGGCGACGCGTTTTTCCCGACCGAGCAGACCCTTGTAACGCGTCTTTGAATCGGGTTGCATCATCGCAATCTTGCGCAGTTCCTCGGCGAGCCCCACGCCTTTGGTGGCGAACTCGCGCATGGTGGCCAGGTCTTTGGCAATCTCCAGACCCTGTTCGACGATGCCGCGCGTGAGTTTCATCGCGCCCGACATGACGGATGCCATCGGCTTGGCCACCGACGTCCAGAAATCCATCTCATCGCGCGGACGTTTATCCGATTTTTTTGGCTTGACGAGACTCGCCTCAGGGGAATCGCCCGTCAGCGACAACATCACAGAAATCAACGCAATGCCGTCGGCGTAGCAGTGATGGATGCGCGTAATTAGCGCCGAGCCGCCGTGGTAATTCTCGACCAATTGAAACTGCCACAATGGCTTGGTGAAGTCGAGCGGCTCGCTGGCTGCGTGGCTGACGTAATCTTCAAGATCTTTTTTTGATCCGCGCCCGCCCAGCTTGACCTTTTTCACGTGATGCGCGAGATCGAATTTCTTGTCGGTCTCCCACCACGCGCCGGTCGGGTCTTGCACAGCTTTTTGCTTGAAGCGCGGAAACGACAGGAAGCGCTGTTCAATCGTGCTCTTTAGTTTCTGGAAGGAAAGTTTTTCCTTGAAGATCATCACGCCGACAATTATCATCAGATTGGTCGGATGCTCCATGCGCAGCCAGGCGGTGTCGACGCCGGTCATGCGCTCGCGTCCAAGAATGCTGAATGAGGGAATGCCGGATATGTTCGCCATAATCGATCTGAGTCGTTTGCCGAATGTTGTTTTTCGTGAGCCTCACCCCTCCACTGGCAAGGCTGCCCTCATTGCGCGGGAGCAATCACCATCCACCTGTCGAGAGCCCCGATAAATT
>JBCKPM010000113.1:0-5012 GCA_038901675.1 Usitatibacteraceae bacterium
CGTTGTTCGGAATGACAACTCTTTCGGAATGACAATTGACGGGCGCGCGACACATCTGGCGTCGGGTGCGCCGCGCGCACCACACAATCAACCGCAAATGGTGCGCACGGCGCACCCGACGATGCGACTAGTAGCCGCGCACTGGATCAACAGCCGACGGAATGGTGCCACTGTCACGAAACGTGCTGACATTTGCTGCGACAATTCTTGCGGCGCTGCTGCGATCAGTCGGCGCAGAAATGTGTGGCAGCAACGTCACTTTCTGGTGGTTCCACAGTGGGCTGGAAGCCGGTAATGGCTCCACATCAAAAACATCGAGCACCGCGTGATTGAGCCGGTCATCATCGAGTGCTGCGAGCAGCGCATCCGTATCAAGTACCCCGCCCCGTGCAAAATTGATCAACGATGCACCGTCACGCATCCACGCCAGCCGCTCGGCATTAATCAATCGTTGCGTGGCATCGGTGAGCGGCAGCAGCAGCACGACGATGTTGGCGTGCGCCAGTGCCTCGCGCAATCCGGCCTCTCCCGTGTACGATGCAACACTGGCAATTTGCTTGGCCGATTGGCTCCAGCCGGTCACGCGATAACCGGCCGCCACCAGACGCCTCGCCGCGGCCGCACCCAGTGCACCCAAGCCGAGCACGCTAACGCTGAGTTGATTTGCCGACACGTAAGCCTGCGGTTTCCAAACGCGTTGCCGCTGTTGCGCTGCGTACGCTGGCATATCGCGATGCAAGTACAGTGTCCACGCCAGCACCGCCTCGGCCATCGTATCCGCCAGCGTGGGATCGAGCAAACGCACCAGTGGCAATTGTCGTCCCGCGACCGACGGGATCAGCCGCTCGACACCAGCCCAGACGCTCTGCACCCATTGCAGATTCGGGTAGCGCGCAAAACGTTCCGACGCGGGATCAGCGACGATGGCAATCTCGATACTGAGGGCGTCATCGGCGGTGATTTCGGCATCGTCGATCACACGCTCGCGCGGCATCGCCGCACCCAGCGCTTGAAGCCAGCTTGATGTGTCGTGGCGCGAGATAAATATGATCGGTGCGTTCACGCGTGCGCGGCTCGCTGTCATGACGCGTAGAGTTTGTCTAGATCGGCAACTCCTTTGATCTCCAGCGGATTGCCGAACGGGTCGACAAAAAACATGGTGTGCTGCTCGCCCGCCTCACCGGCAAAGCGCATCGTCGGCGGAATGACAAACGCCACGCCCCTGTCCGTGAGTCGATTCGCCAGCGCACGCCACTCCGCGAGCGGCAACACCACGCCGAAGTGCGGCATCGGCACCATGTGCTCACCCACGCGACCGGTCGGCGCAGTGGTGAGCGGCGTGCCAAGATGCAGCGACAACTGATGGCCAAAGAATGAAAAATCCACCCACGTGGACGTGCTGCGGCCCTCGATGCAACCGAGCGTGCCGCCGTAAAACTGGCGGGCGGTGTCGAGGTCGGTGATGTTGAGGGCGAGGTGAAAGATGGAAGTCATGGGCGGCACCTGCGTTAATCAATGCGAATTCAACATAAACACAAAACCCCAGAAACGGCGCACACTTTCAGCCATTTTGGCCGTCTCAGGTAACACGCTTCACTAACTTCGAAATTACACTGAAGTCACCCTCGGTCGGCATCACGAACAAACATCGTCCGCCACTCCGCGACGCCCACACTGCGCCGACTGCGCGCTTTTCCTCCGCGTCTGCCCACAGGTGCGCACCCTTGTATTCCACCGCCAACACTCGCCCATCAACGAGCTGGCAGAGAAAATCCGGGTAGAAGCGATGCTTCGATGTTTGCAGACGGAACGATGTAAATTTTCCTGACAGGTTGCGCATCCAGAACTTTACCTCTGGCAGACCGTCGAGGAACTGCGCGCATTTGAATTCCTCCATCTGCGCGCCGCCCGCAGTCGTTTCGCGCAGTTCACCCGGCTTAGGGCCAAAGTAGTGTTTCTCGAACTTGAAGCCCCCTTCGTAAAGCCAGCTCGGCTCATATTGCATCGTCTTGAAATTGATCGCACGTTCGTCGCTGACGGCGAGCGTCGAATCCGGCAGAAGGTATTGCCGGAACGCCGCCTTCCGCTCGCCCTCACGGTGTTGCTGGATACGCGCCTCAATCTCGTCGCGCAAGCGGAAGCGGTCGAGCACAAGCACGCTCAAGTCGGTAATGCCATGCTTCGCCGTCAGTCCACGGATAACCTTACGCAGAAACTCCGCCGACTCGCCGCTGACAATCTCGTAACGATATTCTGCTGAGGCAAAAATATGGCGATCTAGCCACACAACAAGCGACTCGAATGTCCAATCGCCTAACCCGCCCAGTTGCAGCGCCTGCTGATGCACCGTGGATACAAAATACTGCGCGCTATCCTGCATCACCCCGGTGACCACTTCCCCTTTGCTTCCAACGTCCACCACGCCAGCCTTGCCGGTAGGTCGCTCCAACGGGTTGTAGCCTGCCGCAAGCGACGCGTCTTTTTCGCTGAGCCTCCACGGATGCTCAAGCAGATAAGTGTCCTCGAACTCAAATAGCTCCTTGTTCTCCCGCACACACAGTAGCGGCACGATAAAGTCGAGTTCCCGCTCGTAGGGTGTAGGCACGCGCGTCTGCCCACTGCCACCGAATGCCATCTCAGTCTCGCGCACCAGCGCGACCATTTCCGCCACCTTTGCCTTGGCCTCGGGAGTCTTCACGCAACTTGTCAGCCTGTCAGTCTCATCTTTATCGAGCGGCACGAGAACGGTAATTTCGCCCCTCAAAGTGTCTATGCGCACCTTGCCGGCCAGCACAACAAGCTGCACTTGCGCCACCTCAGCATCAATTTCCTGGCTCGGCTCAAATCGCACGGTCTTCGGCTGTAGGCCGAGCGGCAGCGTGCCAGACGACATGGGAATGATGATGCGCTCTGCCTCTGCGGTAGTGAAACCGTTGCTTTCCAAAGCCTCGCGTAACTCGTTCAGCACCTCGGGCAATGAATCCGATATGGAGAAGGCATAAGCACAGTTCAAGTCAGGGTGCTGTTTCGCCTGTGCGCGCGGAAGCCGCAGAATACGCCCGACAATCTGCTCGATGGCCGTGGCCGAGCGTGTCTCCCTGAGGCTGCACAGCACATAAGCGAAGGGGCAATCCCACCCCTCGCGTAATTTCTGCACGGTGATAATGAACCGCACCGCACACTTCGGCGACGCGATGTCGCGCACATTCTTCAACTCGTCGAGCGTGCCAACGGAAATCTTCACCTCGTCCTTGGCGATGCCGAACTCGCTCACCAGCCGGTCGCGCAGCGGCTCGCACCCATCCACGCGCTCGGCCTGCAGCAGCATGATAGGCCGCAGATATTCGCCGGTATGTTGCGCCTCCGAAACAGCAAGCTTTTCGAGATCGGCACGCAGCGTGATCGCTTCGGCCAGCAATTGATCGCGCTGGCTGGGGTGACGCGTAATAACGCGCAGCGGCAGCTTCACCATCTCCGCCGCCTTCAACTCCGCCGCCGAAACATGATGCAGCACGTTCGACAACGGGTTATCTGACTTTGCCTCACGCACCGGTGTGGCGGTGAATTCAATAATGCACGAAGGCAACACTTTACCCAGCGTGGAAAACGAAAGCGGGGTGCGCGCGTTGTGCGCCTCGTCCACGATCACCACAGGGCGGCGCAGACGCAACATGTTCACCAGCGACGGCTTCGGCTTGCCGTCCGCGCCCGGCAACAAATCAGCGAGCCGGTCGGCGGGCACATTCAGCAAATGCTCCGCAAAAGCGCCGTTCTGGTCATACACCTTGCGCCCCGTGGTGTCCTCCACGCGGAAAGATTGAATCGTCGCCACGATGACCACCGTCTGCCCTTCCACGGTAGCGCGTGAAAGACGCAGCGCTTCCTCGATGGTCACCACCTCCACCGTGCCGCACGCCAACTCCAGCGCACGGCGGTAAGGGTGGCGCGGGTCGCGCAGCGCATCGGCGGTCTGGTCGAGGATGGTGTTGCTCGGCACCAGCCACAGCACCACGGCGCGTTCGGCGTGCATGAATTCGTCTATCGCCAACCCGGCGGCATGGCAGGCGAGTAAAGTCTTGCCGCCACCCGTCGGCACGCGCAGGCACACGTAAGGCATGCCCGCTGCCAGCCCCGCCGCCATCACAGGGATATAAGGCATCGGCATGCGACCGTTGCGCAACTGCACCGTTTGAAACGCCGCTTCAGGGTGTCCATCTTTCGAGCACTGACGGAAGAAATCGCGCAGCGAATCGAGCACCCGCGACTGGTAGTCCTTGAGCGTAATCATGACACTTTGATCTCGTAGGGAGTCTGCCGCACGATGATGCGCGCAGCAGTCAACCGGTCGCGCCCGAGCAGACAACCGGCGCAGTAAATAACCTTCTGCCCCTCGAAGGGTGGAAGCTGGGCGAGCACCGCGCGCGTCAACACGTTGCCGCCCTGCGCGCTCTTGTCGCTCAGGATGCCGTTGTAGAGCAGGTAAATGCCGACACCGCGACACGCGCCGATGAAGGGCGACTTCGTCACACGCTCGCGCGGCAACGGCTCGCCCGTTTCGGTGAAATAAACATGGCGTGCGAGATCGGCGAAGCGCACCGTCTCGCGTATCTTTCCGCCCTCATCGAACAGCGGTTCGCCCAGTTCGCAGAAACGAAAGCCGCCACCAAGGCCTTCGACCTGCTCGTCCTTCGCGTTGGTGTAGCCTTGCGCCACGAGGCGCACGCGCTCAGAGGTCACTTTGCGCGCAATGTTCTCGTCCATCTCCACGAGGATGAAACGGCGATTGCCGCCGTCTTCGGCGTTCTGTTTCAGCACCGCATGGCCGGAGGTTCCAGACCCCGCAAAGGAATCTAAAATTAGCGAATCTTTGTCAGTAGCAATTTTCAGCAAGTGCTGAATAAGCCGTGTTGGTTTTGGTGTGAACTTGATCCACGGCACCAACTCGCGCAACTCTTTTGCCGCTTCGTCTGTATGTCCTACCACTTCGTGTTTTAGCAACGACACCGGCATCA
>JBCKPM010000114.1:0-4890 GCA_038901675.1 Usitatibacteraceae bacterium
GCTCGCCACGGCGGGGATAACGGATTTTCATTGGCATGATCTGCGGCACACGGCGGCGTCATACATGGCCATGAGCGGCGTCTCACTGGTGGAGATATCGAAGATGTTGGGACACCGCACCATGCAGATGGTATCGCGGTACTCGCACCTGTCAGATGGCCACATTGTGCAGACCGGCGAAAAGTTGGCTGCGAGATTGGGGATTTAGGGTGAAGGAGAAAACGAAAAACGCGCAACTTGGGTCCCAAATCAAAGCGCGGATTGATGCAGTGTGGAAGCATCTGCCCGGCGAATCAGCGCCAACACTTGAAAATGGGATGGTGCGATATCAAACCGAAGACGCAGACGGACATAGTGGAACCAGTTGGGAGACTGTGGCGGATTATGAAAATTCCCAACTGGAAGCATGGGAGCGATGGCAGAAACGCCTTTCGATGGGACGCTACAAGCTAAACGAGGCGGCGCTCGCCTTTGCAAATGGCACGGGGGAAGACGCACGCGCATTTTTCAAGCGGCTAGTTAAAGCTATCGAAGGCCAAGCGGTGCTCTTGTACGAACCGGGCAGTAATCTGCCGGACGGCGAGTGGCAGAGAAGCGGGCTTTTTATCAACGAAGTGCACTGGAAAGGCCTGAACGATTGGATTAAAAGCAATAGGGCGTTTGCGCAAGTTGATTGGCGGTTTCTAAAACCAAAATCAATTGGCGACACTGGGACGCCGCAAAAAAAATGGTCAGACAGCGATTGCAAGGCACTTGCCAAAGAACACCGTGCGCTGAGGAAAGATGGCAACAAAAGGCCGACTGCCACCCTCGCGGGAAAGCACGGCATTTCTGACTCTAGGATAAGAGCATTGATCCGAAGGGTGAAAAAGCCTGAGAGCGAAAATTCATGGCAGAAAAACGTCGGAGGGCGCTAGGAACAGCAACCCGGAATACCGGAATAGCGTTCCGAGTATCCGCTGGAATCCTAGGTCTAGCGTGGAGTTTGCCATTAGAGAAATAAGTTATTGACCACGCCTACTATTGCGGCCAGCTAATCGTAGTCATCTCGACACGGCGAAAGCCGAAAGGATGTGACTATGATCAACAAACCCACGCAACAAGTGAGCGAACAAACACCACGCGAGCAATCGCTTTACAGCGTCGCACAATTCGCCGAAGTCGAACCCGCCTTCACTACGGGGGCGCTGCGCAATATGGTGTTCAAGGCCGACGTCCGCCATGCAAGCAATGGCGTCATTCCCGGTAATGGACTACTTGCATGCGGCGCAATTGTGCGCATTGGGCGTAAGGTGCTCATTCACCGCACCAAGTTTCTGGAATGGGTGCAGCGATGAGCGGCCCCAGAAAAGCGAAAACCCCAAGGCGGGCAGGCCAAGGGGCTTCCAGAAAAACACATTACGCAGTCGATTCTACGCCACCAGACGAAACAGTCAACGACGTTTTCGCTCGTCGGCTGAAGTCTGGCATCGTGCGGCTCGCCTTATGGGGCCTGATACCGGCAGGGCTTGCAACGTGGCTGATTCAACGTGGAGGGCTGCGCCATGTTTAACGCGCGCACCCTCATTCGTGATTCATTGCCGACACCGCACCGTTACCTGTCCGAACGTGAACTACTGACTCAAACACCACGTAGTGAATGGGCGGCAATCACTTGTCCGGTACACAAGGGCGGCGCTGAGAAAAAGCCGAGTCTGAGCGTTAGCCTTGCCGACGGGCACTTTCGCTGCTTCTCGTGCGGCGTATCGGGCGGCGACATCCTGGCCTTGCACCGCTTGATAACCGGACAATCGTTTATTGATGCGGTCCGCACGTTGGGAGGGCGCTTTGAATAATGAAACGCCTAAACAAGCCGCACGACGGTTATCGTCCCACATCATCAACAAGGGCTATCAGCCTGAGGCGCTGCATTGCTACACAGACGCAGACGGTAACGCGATCTATTGGCGCATTCGTGCGAGGCATTCGACAACAGGTGATAAATGGATTCGTCCCATGCGGCTATCTGCTGGTGGTTATGAATTGGGCGAGCCTGACTTTCCAAGTGGCAAGCCCTTATATGCGCTTCAATTGATTGCCGACAATCCAACGTCCACGATTGAACTGGTGGAAGGGGAAAAGTGCGCTGACCGATTGAACGCATTAGGACTGGTGGCCACGACGAGCGGCGGCGCAACGTCTGCGGGAACGGCGGACGCGGAAATTTTGCGAGGGCGGACTATCCGCCTATGGCCAGACAATGACGAGGCCGGACGGAAGTTTGCCGACGACTGGGCGGCGATCCTGACCACGCTGGAATGCACGTTTACCGTGATTGACGCATCGGCACTTGCATTGCCTGAGGGCGGCGATTGCGTAGATTGGTTTGCAGCGCATCCTGAGGCTGATAGCGGCGCTATCGACTCTCTCCCGCTATCGTCGCCACAAGCCAAGACAGACAAAGGCGCAAAGGGCCTTGTATCGCGTGAGCGGGTTGTCCAACTCACCAACGCAGCCGACATTCAGCCGAAGGCGATTCATTGGCTATGGAAAGAATGGCTGGCGTCTGGCATGTTTCATATTCTGGGCGGCGCACCGGGTGTCGGTAAGTCAACGCTCGCCATTACCTTTGCCGCCACGGTATCCAACGGCGGACATTGGCCGGATGGCACACGGTCGGAAACCGGCAACGTATTGATCTGGTCCGGCGAGGATGACCCAGACACCACGCTGGTCCCGCGATTGATTGCAGCGGGTGCGGACGTAAAGCGCATTTCATTCGTCACGGGGACCATTGGCCCTGAAGGACATTTGCCGTTCGATCCTGCACAGGATATGCGACGGCTGACAGACGCAGCGGCGAAGATTGGCAACGTCCGGTTGTTGATTGTTGACCCGGTTGTGTCTGCGGTTGCTGGTAATTCGCACAACAATGCAGAAACGCGGCGAGCCTTACAACCGTTGGTTGATCTGGGCGCTGCGCTCGATTGTGCTGTGTTGGGCATTACGCACTTCAGCAAAGGCACGGGCGGCAACGACCCAGTGGAACGCATTACGGGTTCGATTGCATTCGCAGCATTGGCGCGTGTGGTGTTGGTTGCGGCCAAAAAGCGGACGCCTGAGGAGGGGGAAGCAAGCCGGATGCTCGCACGGTCAAAGTCGAACATCGGACCAGACGAGGGCGGGTTTTCCTATGACTTAAGGCAAACCGAACTTCTCGCACACCCCGGCAATTTCGCGTCCTACGTTGTATGGGGCGCATCGTTGGAAGGTACGGCACGCGAGATGCTGGCCACGGCAGACATGGCCGACGACGAGGAAGGCGACGCACTATCGGAAGCGAAAGACTTTCTGGCCGACTTGCTGAAGTACGGACAGGTAGCCACGACCGAAATTCAGGCGGCGGCGAAGAAAGCCGGATTGTCGTGGGCCACGGTACGGCGTGCGAAAAATAGCTTGGGCATTCAGACCGAGAAGGCGGGCATGAAAAGCGGCTGGGCTTGGACGATGCCGCGAAGATGCTCACCAAATCCCGAAGATGCTCACACCCAGAGTATGAGCACCTTCGCAAAATCTGAGCACCTTCGGCAGTTTCAACCCGTCGCAGACGAACAAGGCGAGGTGCTTTGATGGGAGCGGTTGAACAATTCAGGCGGCAGGGCATCCGGCTGGAATTGGCGGACGACAACAACGTGCGAGCCATTGGGACGCTGACCGACCACGCGAGGGCGGCGATCAAATCCTGTAAACCCCAAATCATCAATGAACTGCAATGGCGAGAGCTTGAGCGGCTGCTGGCAATCGTTGCCCCTGCATACAATATCCCGGCGGACGAATACCCGCTGATAAGGGAAATCGCGGAATCCGATCTACCGGCGGCGCTGACCTGTTACCGCGATCTGGCAAGGCGGGCATGATGAAAACAAACACCAAAGCCGACGAAATCTGCGCGGAATTTCTGCCGGAAGGCCGCGCCCTGATTGGGGAATATCTGCCGGTATCCCCCTGCAAGGTGAGCCTGTCTAACCCTGAAAACATCCGGCAGGAGATGGCGAGGGTTTACCGAGAAGCACGCGGCGGCAAGATGGAAACACAGGACGCCACGCGGCTGATCTACATGCTCTCGCAGATAGCCAAAGCCTACGAACTGGGCGTGATCGAACTACGCCTGCAAACACTTGAACAAGGAAAGACTAAATGAGTAATATCGAAAACCGACTGACCAAACTTGAGGCAATCGCGAACCCGGCAACCAGCAAATCCACGCGGCTGCTGTTTATAGAAGAGAACGAAACGCAGGCGGAATGTCTGGTGCGAAATGGCTACAAGGCCGACGATTCGGCGCGGACTATCTTTGTGGATTTTTTGGACGCGGCGTTATGAAAGGAACTACGGCACTCACACATGCGTCCGGCTCACGATATACGGACGAGGACCGCAGAGAAGCGGCGATAACCTACCTAGTCACGGGCAACCTGAGGGCAACGGCCAAGCAATCTAACGTGAATGAAAGAACGCTTGCCGACTGGGTTAGATCGGACTGGTGGGATGCGCTGCTTCAGACGCTTCACGCTGAAAAAGGACGAGAGTTAGATAGCAAGCTCACGCAGATTATTGATCGGTCGCTTCACGAGTTGGCGGACAGGCTGGTGCATGGCGACCAGCAGCTAACCCGTGATGGCTCGCTCGTCCGCGTGCCGATACCTGCAAAGGATGCGGCTATTGTTGCCGCCGTGATGTTCGACAAAAGGCAGATCCTACGGAACCTGCCGACGAGGATCACGCACGACCCCGGACGCCTGCACCGATTGGCGGAAACGCTGGTCGCTGACATGAAGGCTTCGAGGGTGGGGGGAGGGGGGGTTAGGTGCGAATGAAAATTAGCCGTGATGCTCCATTTGTCGGGGCGCA
>JBCKPM010000115.1:0-4869 GCA_038901675.1 Usitatibacteraceae bacterium
AAATGGTGAAACTAACTTGCCGGAAAACGTGATTCTGTTAATGGGGGCGTTATGCAGCATTGGTCGATTCACGTCGTTAATCGGAAAGCATTTTCTCCCGGAAAGAGCGGAATGTTAGAGAGCAGCGCGGAATGCTGGGGAGACTTAGTGCTCTCTAAATATAGTTGAAACCTTTCAAGTAATTCGCATGTTCAAGTTCGAATGGGATGACAAAAAAGCGGCGAGCAACTTGCAGAAGCATGGCGTGTCGTTTGATGAGGCAGTCAGTGTTTTGGGGATGTGATGGCCTTGACTTTTTCTGACACAGAACACGCCGAGGTGGAGGAACGAAGTCGCACCTACCAAATCTCAAACAAGGAACGGCTCCTTGTCGTTGTCCACACTGAGCGCCGCAACGGCGTTCGAATTGTTAGCGCAGGAAAGGCAGCTCGATATGAAAAAAGCATCTACGAAAATGGTTGATCAAGACATTCCTGAATTGAAGCGCGAACAACTCGGCAAGGGGGTGCGTGGCAAGTACCTGAAACACTTCATGCAGGGTAGCAACGTGGTCGTTCTGCAGCCGGAAATTCTGCAAGCATTCCCTACTTCCGAGGCCGTTAATAAGGCATTGGCAAGCATGCTGGCCTTTGCCCAGGAGACGCAAGGTTTAACAGGTCGCTCAAGCCGGACACCGCGCAAGCGCGCCGCCGCGTAGCTTCAGCGTTGGGAATCAACTGGAACGACCGTGGCCGACCCAGACGAAGACAAGATCGCTGCGTACCTTGTGGACCACGGCCTCTCCGCTGAGAGATTTTCGAAGGAAGAGCGTCGTGCTGGAAAGACGCCAGACTTCCGAGTCGTGGCACAAAACGGCTTGGCCGCGTACTGCGAAGTGAAGTCGATCGCTCGGGATAAGTGGTTGGATCGGCTCTTCGCGAAGGCCGCACCCGGTGAAACGGTCGGTGGCTCTAGAGGCGATCCCATTTTCAACCGTTTGACCGACGATATCCATACCGCGATCCAACAGTTCGACGCCGTAAACCCGGATTGCGCCACACCCAACATTCTCGGCCTCGTGAACCACGACAGGAGTTGTGGTTTTCTTGATCTCCTCGCCGTCCTCACTGGCAACTTCTACGGAACGGAAGGTACCCATCCAATCTATCGCCAATTCTCTGAAGGGCGAATCAAGGATGAAAAGTCTCGGATCCATGCGTACATTTGGCTCGACGAGTTTCGCCCAACGCGCGTGCTGTTTTCGCGGACTCATGACGAACATCACGCAACCCTATGCAGACTATTGGGGTTCGACGATAAAAAAACTCAGAAATGTTGACTCCTAACAACACGTTCGAGCGTACCGTGAGCCATCGTGAGCCATCGTGAGCCATCGTGAGCCATCGTGGGCCGCGTCTGGCCGCGGCACGGGCAAGGAATAAGGGGTCAGCGTGATTTGTTTTGAGCGTCCGGCAAAACAAATAACGCTGACCCCTTTGATTGTTGGCCTGCGAAATCACGAAGGCGAAAAAACCAAGCCGATAACGGGTTTCATGTCATCACCTAACACGTCGTGGAACCCGAAAATCAGCGCAGCGATCTGACGGCGGCTTCGCCGATGCTGGCGGGCAAAAACCGTTGAATAACGAGGTTTTTCGGGCTTAGTTATCGAGTTGGAAAGATGGCGCTTGCTGCTACATTGGGAGGTATTTCAACATCCACTCAGGAGCGTCCCATGAAAATCGCAGCCAGCGACATCCAGCCCATCGTCCGCGAGCCCGCCAAACCGAGCGCCGCGCGCGCCCAGACCAGCGACGCGGCCAAACCGGCCAAAGCGGTCAATCTGGGCGGACAAAAAGCCACGCCGCCCGGCCTGGAGCGCGCCCTGGCCCGCCTGCAGAGCCTGCCCGAGCGCAACGCCGGACAAGCCAACGCCATGGACAGGATCAGCCGCAACATTGCGCGCTATGCTGAGACTAATGAGGTGCAGTTGCGAGGTATCAGCTATTAACGTAGAGTGGCGAGGTATCAGCTATTAACGTAGAGTGGCCGATCAAATTTTTCGAAGTTAGATGCATTTTTTGTAGGGGGCAATATGAATACTTCTGCAACCAATCGTTCACTGTGGGTGATATTTATTGGAGCGGTGTTTGCCACGCTTTCCGGCTTTGCCTATGCGACTCACTCGTGGGGCGGTTACCATTGGGCGCGCGTGACTCCCCAGTTCACTTTGAAGCTGGGCGATAACCTGACAAGTGCTGACTGGAAGGGTCATCTCTCGCAAACGTCGTTCGACTGGAACAGCCCACAGCTATTTTCGACAACATCCCCACTGATAACCGCAGTTACCGTTGGCCAATCCAACAAACGCTGTTCGATGGTCGCCGGAACCACGCAGGTGTGCAATGGCAGCTACGGCAAGAATGGCTGGCTCGGGATGGCCACTATCTATATCACTGGCGGTGTACATATCACGCAGGGTTCAGCGAAGATGAACGACACGTACTTCAACACATCCACGTACAACAATCCCAACGAAAGGCTACACGTGATGTGCCAGGAGGTTGCTCACACCTTCGGGCTCGGCCACCAGTCCACCAACGGCAGCTCGCAGGATACCTGCATGGACTACTTCTCGAACACAGGCGCAAACGCCACTAACACGGATAGCACCGGGCCGAACAAGCACGACTTCGACCAGCTGAATATTATCTACGCGCATACCACCGATAGCACGACCACGGTCGCCGCAGTTGCAACTTTAGCGGCATCAGGTGTAGATGTGACCGATGACCCGAACAGCTGGGGCCATCTCGTAAGCCAGTCCGCTAACGGCCGCAGCTCAACTTACGAGCGGTTTAACGCGGACGGCTCCAAGACAGTCACCCACGTTTACTGGACAATCGAAGCGTCGGCCAGATGCCCAAGCTGCGATCATCGCTATGACAATCACGACAGACGTTAAGAGTTGATTGTTACGGTGTTGTAGAGTCTGAACAAAGCTAAACGGTGCACTGAGGTGCGCCGTTTTCTTTTGCAACCAGAAAATTTAGCGCTTACCTGTCAGCAACGCGGCGATTCCTTTGATTGTTGGCGAAGTTTTGGTTAACGCCCGTATCGCTTGCGAGTAGTGTCGGTTTCCCTGCTCAAGAACTGAACAAGCTTTTGGGCATGGCGGAGGTTCACCAACAAATATTTGTGGAGGCTTGGAATGAGTTCTTTGATGCCTAAATTTGTGCCGCGTGCTATGTCGGTGGTCTGTAGCGACGATAAGCTGCGCGTTTCGCTAACGGATGGTCGCTGGTTGTCTGTTCCTCTCGCGGGTAGAGCATCGCCTGCCGAATGACTTCCTTGGTGTTCGGATTGATGACCTTAAACACCATCGGCTCACCCGCGACTGCCCCAAACAGGCCGACCGCAATCACGGCGGGCACAATGAACTGCGCGGCACTCGCGCCCAGATTGCCGAAGCCAACATTGACGCCGAGTGCAGTGCCGCCAAGGCGCTTGGGAAACCACAGGTTGATATTGGCCGATGAACTGGAGATTTGTCCGCCGGCACAAAATCCTGCGACGCCCGCCCAGAACAGCAGCGTGGTGAACGCCGTGGTCGGGTCTTGCACCACATGGGCAATACCAAAAATCGGGATAAGCAGCGACACCGTGAAGATGAAGGTGGTCCACATGCCGCCGATCTTGAGTACCAGAAAGGTGTGTGGGAAGCGTGCGACTGCGCCCATCAGCAGCGCCATCGCGGGAAGCCAGAAACGCTGATCGACCGTCAGTTGAAAGCCCAACCCAGGCAGTCGCACCACCAACGCGCTCCAGGTAAACCAGACGGCGAACGCTAGATGCAGCGCCAGTAGCGAGATGATGAGCGTGCGCCAAGCAAAGCCACGGTTGGCCGCCCAGAATGCCGGGTCTTCGCTGCGCCATTCGGCGACCTGAAAGAAGGTGCCGCCGCGGTCGGTACCGCGTGCGCTGCCCGAGGGGCTGGTGGTCATGGGTTATCTCCTGAAGAAATCGATAGTGACTGTTTACGGTTTTGCATCCACAGTCGGCGCGAGTTGGCCGGCGTGCGCGCCCATGAACTCGCGGGTACGCACCTCAGTCCAGTACATCCAGATCAGCGACACCCAGACCACGCCATAGAGCAGCATGAAGGCGCTGGAGCGAATGCCGGTCAGATCCATCAGCACGCCAAACATGATCGGCAGCAGGAATGCGCCGAGTGCACCGGCCATCCCGACAATGCCGCTCACCGCGCCGATGTTGTTTGGATACTCGTCGCTGATGTACTTGAACACGCTGGCCTTGCCGAAGGCCGAGGCGACGCCCAGCACAAACAGTAGTGCCGTGAATGCGTAGACGTTCAAGCCGATGTGAAAGGTCTTGGGGCCTGTGGCGGTGTGGACGGTGAAGTCGGTTTGCGGGTACGACAGCAGGAACAGGCAAATCCAACTCACCCACATCACCCACCAAGTCACGGCGTGCGCGCCGTGTTTGTCAGACAGCCAGCCACCCACCGCGCGCAGCACGCCACCCGGCAGCGAGAAAACTGCCGCCAGCAGCGCGGCAACACGAATATCGAGGCCGTATTCGCCGACGTAGTACTGCACCATCCACAGACTGAGGGCAACATAGGCACCGAAGACGATGCTGTAGTACTGGCAGTACTTCAACACTCTGGGATCTTTCAGCAGCTTGAGCTGATCGCTGAACTTTGTGTCGCTTGACACCAGATGCTTGGGGTCGCTGTAGCTGAACAGCCAGAACAACACCACGGTGCCCAACATGATCGCGGCGTACACCTGCGGCACGAACGCCCAGCCAAAGCCGACCACCAGCGCGGGCGCGATGAACTTGTTGACGGCCGCACCCGACTTGCCG
>JBCKPM010000116.1:0-4855 GCA_038901675.1 Usitatibacteraceae bacterium
ATCATCACGACTGACACGACTTTGCAATCGTGTCTTTCAACCGGTCAACGGAGGTCGTGAGCACGGCGAAGCGTTGAGGAAGTGCCTCAATGCCCAGGTACTTAGACGGACGTGCCGGGCGCTTGCCCAGCGCTTCTTCCATGGTGGCCTCAAACTTGGCAGGCAACGCGGTCTCGATACAAATCAGCGGCACGTTCCGGTCACGACGTTCCAAGCCCACTTTAATGCCGTCAGCGGTGTGCGGATCGACCTCAAGTCCGTGTTGATCGAGCATCTTGCGAATCGTGCAGATGCGGTCGTGATGGGTCGACCTGCCGGAAATCATGCCAAACGCCGGCACCCGGGCCCAAAGTTTTTCGTAGGTAGCCAAGTCAAAGCCGCCTTCGCTGTCGACCTTAAGCATGAGTTCTCGCACCACGGCCGGATCCCGCCAGACGAGGTCGTAGAGAAATCGTTCAAAGTTTGACGCCTTGGAAATGTCCATCGAAGGGCTCGACGTCTGGCGCGTGGCGGACGAAGGCCGCGGGCGGTATTTGCCGATCCGAAAAAATTCATCCAAGACATCATTTTCGTTGGTTGCAATGATCAACTGGCGAATTGGCAATCCCATCATCCGCGCAACGTGGCCCGCCAAGGCGTTGCCGAAATTGCCGGTTGGCACCGAATAGCTGACCTTCTGCGCGTTCTCAGTGGTCGCCGCGAAGTAGCCCTTGAAGTAGTACACCACCTGCGCGACGATGCGGCCCCAATTGATCGAATTCACCGCGCCGATGTGATACTCAGCTTTAAATGTCGCGTCGTTGGAAACCGCCTTGACCATATCCTGACAATCGTCGAACACGCCATCGACGGCATAGTTGTGAATATTTGAGTCCTGCAGCGAATACATTTGAGCCGTTTGAAATGGCGACATCTTGCCGCGCGGCGACAACATGAACACGCGAATCCCATGTTTGGATTTCATTGCATGTTCTGCCGAGGATCCGGTGTCGCCCGAGGTGGCACCCAAAATATTGAGTTCGCGTTGCTCCCGTGCCAGCACGTACTCAAACAAATTGCCCAGCCACTGCATCGCAATGTCCTTGAACGCAAGCGTCGGTCCGTTGGAGCACTTGAGCAAACAAAATCCCGGTGATAGCGTGACCAACGGTGTGACCTCGGCGTGGCCAAACACTTCTGCCGTATAGGTCTTGTCGATAATCTGCATCAAATCGTCGTGCGGAATGTCATCGACAAATCGTGAGATGACCTGGAACGCGAGTTCCGGATACGACATCGCGCGCATCGATTGCAGTTCTTCTTCGGTCAGCGTCGGATACGCCTGCGGCAAGTACAGCCCACCGTCCGGTGCCAAACCGGCCAGCAGAATTTCGCAAAAAGATTTAGGTGTATCCGCGTCTGCGCCACGCGTCGACACATATCTGGTCGCGGTAGTGACCGACTCGGACATCAGTTGAGTTCCTCACGCCGGATACGCACCACTTTGCTCGCCATGCTCGCCAGGGCTTCGATGTTGGCGATGGCACGGTTGGCGTTCTCCTCGAGACAGCGATGCGTCAAAATAATCACATCGACGATGTCCTCGCCCTCCTCGGCCTCTTTTTGCAACATTGCATCAATCGAAATCGCGTTATCAGCGAGTATTCTTGTCACGTCCGCCATCACGCCTGGTCGGTCGTAAGCCGACAAGCGCAAGTAATACGCGGTCTCGACCTTGCCCATGGGCAGAATCGGCGTGTCGCGCAGTTGGTCCGGCTGGAACGCCAAATGCGGCACGCGCTGTTCGGGATCCGCGGTGAGCATGCGCGTCACGTCAACCAAATCGGCGACAACCGCACTCGCTGTTGCTTCCGCGCCCGCCCCACGGCCGTAGTACAGCGTTGCCCCGACCGCATCACCTTTGACCAGAATCGCGTTCATCACGCCCTCGACATTCGCAATCAGGCGTTTTGCCGGAATCAGCGTCGGATGAACGCGGAGTTCAATCCCGGCGGCGACGTGCTTGGTAATGCCCAACAATTTGATGCGATAGCCGAGTTGTTCGGCGTACTTGATGTCCTTGTTGGTGAGTTTGGAAATGCCCTCGGTGTAGGCTTTTTCAAACGGTATCGGTATGCCAAACGCAATCGCCGACAAGATCGACAGCTTGTGTGCGGCATCGATACCCTCAATGTCGAATGTCGGATCAGCCTCGGCGTAGCCTTTGGCTTGTGCGTCCTTCAGCGCGTCATCAAAGCTCGATCCCTTGGAGCGCATTTCAGAAAGTATGAAATTCGACGTACCGTTGATGATGCCCGCAATCCACTCAATGCGATTCGCGCTGAGGCCCTCACGCAACACTTTCACAATCGGTATACCACCTGCCACCGCGGCTTCGAACGCCACCATGACTTTCTTGCGCTGTGCCGCTGCGAAAATTTCGTTGCCGTGCTTTGCCAGCAGCGCTTTGTTGGCGGTGACAACGTGCTTGCCGTTCTCAATGGCTTGCAGGATCAGCGCCTTCGTGGTCGCATCGCCGCCAACCAATTCACAGACGATATCTATGTCCGGGTGGCTGACAATGTCGCTGGCATCTTCGACCAGCGTGATGCCCTCCAGCGAGACGGCGCGCGGTTTGGCGAGGTCGCGGGCGGTCGCGTGAGTGATGCGAATTTCGCGGCCGACGCGACGCGAAATTTCCTCGCCGTTGCGCCGTAGCACTTCGATAGTGCCGCAACCAACGGTGCCGAGGCCGATCAGGCCAACATTGATAGGTTTCATCAGAGCGCTGCCACGAAGTGAAATGCCGGAATGGTCATGCCTTCTCGAAAGTAAAAGCGATGCGCGTTTTGGCGCTGCGTGCCAGAGTCGAGCGTCAAATAGTCACAACCTCGTTGTTTTCCAATTGTTTTTAACGCGTCAATCATCATTTTTCCGACACCGCGCGAGCGCTGTTGTTCATCGGTGACCAGATCATCACAATAGATTTCGCGGCCGTAGTGCGTCTTCTCGGCGACGCGAAATACACACACGCCGGATACTGCGTCACCGTGCGTGACCACCAGCATTTCTGCTCCACTGCCGAACACTTCGCGCATCCGCGCGACGTAGTCAGTCGGTAGATTCGGCCGCAATTGGCGATGCACCGACGCTGCGGCCTTGAGCCAGTCAGGCGCGACAATCGCACACGCGTCGCTGGTAATGGCGATGACCTTCATTTGAGCAACCCATCCTTGCGAAACATGTCCTTGATGCCTCTCACCGCCTGGCGCGTGCGTTCTGCGTTCTCGATGAGCGCAAAACGGACATGGTCATCGCCGTACTCGCCAAATCCAATGCCGGGCGAAACGGACACCTTGGCGTCAGCAAGCAACTTCTTGGCAAATTCAAGCGAGCCCAGCTGCGCATACGGCTCCGGAATTTTTGCCCAGATATACATCGATGCCTTAGGTTTGGTGGTCGGCCACCCAGCTTCAGACAAACCTTTGTGCAACACGTCTCGACGCAACTGATATTCGGCAACCACTGCTGCGACGCAGTCCTGTGGCCCGTCGAGTGCAGCAATGGCCGCAACCTGAATCGGTGTGAACGTGCCGTAGTCGTGGTAGCCCTTGATGCGTGCCAACGCGGCGACCAACTCCTTGTTGCCCACCATAAAACCGATGCGCCAGCCCGCCATGTTGTACGACTTGGACATGGTGAAAAATTCCACGGCCACATCGCGCGCACCAGGCACTTGCATGATCGAAGGTGCCTTCCAGCCGTCGTAGGTGATGTCGGCGTAGGCCAGATCGTGCACCACATACACGTTGTTGGCTTTTGCCAGCGCAACAATGCGCGCGAAGAAATCAAGGTCGACGCACATGGCGGTTGGATTCGACGGGAAACCCAAAATCAACATTTTCGGTTTCGGATAGCTCTCGCGAATCGCACGCTCCGCTTCGACAAAGAAGTCGACACCTTCAGTCATACGAACGTGCTTGATCTGCGCGCCGGCAATGACGGCACCATAGATGTGAATCGGATAGCTTGGATTCGGCACCAGTACCGTGTCGCCGCTATCGAGCGTCGCCAGCATCAAATGTGCCAGCCCTTCCTTGGAACCAATCGTGACAATCGCCTCGCTGGCCGGATCCAGATCGATGTCGTAGCGGCGCTTATACCAATCGCAAATGGCTTTACGCAAGCGCGGAATGCCTTTGGATACCGAATAGCCGTGGGTGTTGGGCCGCTGGGAGGCCTCCACCAGTTTGTCAACAATGTGTTGCGGCGTGGCGCCATCGGGATTGCCCATCGACATATCGATAATGTCTTCGCCACGGTGGCGCGCGGCCATTTTGAGTTCAGACGTGATGTTGAAGACGTACGGTGGCAGGCGTTTGATGCGGGAAAATTCGTGGCTCATGGCGGCGGCGGGCGGCTCGAATACGTGACAAGAAGAGTGGACTTGGACGGCTAATTTATAATCGCGGAGTGGCGGCTTGCTGCACTGCAAAAACTGATTGTAGCCGACGCTGTGCAGAATTTGCCGAACCGAGGTCAAGGGAAACGCGATATGAAGCTGCATTTGCATGATGTGTCGGGTCAAAACGCGATAACCGGCCACGGCGTCGGCTACGTGCAACTCAACGGCCTGCGTATCACGCACCCGTTAATCGTCACACCGACCGCAATTGTCTCGCCGTGGCTCGTACCGCCAATCAGGCAATTGACATTTGTCGACTTCGCCGACGTGGTGGCGATGCTGCCGACGCTGGTGGTGTTTGGCTCGGGCGCGACGTTTCAGTTCCCGGACCAACGAATTCTGGCGGCATTTTCCCGCGCGCGCATCGGCTTCGAGGTCATGGACACTGGCGCCGCGTGTCGCACCTACAAC
>JBCKPM010000117.1:0-4846 GCA_038901675.1 Usitatibacteraceae bacterium
GGCGAATCGAGACTGCTTGTCACGGACGAGCACACTGCCGCCCGCGTCGGCTCTGGCACCATCGGCGTGCTGGCCACGCCGGTGATGATCAATGTCATCGAGGCCGCCGCGCTGGCGTGCTGCGAATCGTTGCTGCCAGAAGGGCACCAGAGTCTTGGCACGCAACTCAACATTTCGCACGTTGCCGCGACACCGGTAGGCATGACGATTGTTGCGCGCGCGACGGTGACCCGCGTTGAAGGTCGCAACATCAGATTTTCAATCGAAGTGCATGACGAGCGTGACCTCATCGGCGAAGGCTCGCACGATCGCGTGGTGGTCAACGTGGCGAAATTTGATTTGCGCGTACAGGAAAAAATCTTGTTGTTGAAACAAAAAAACGCCGTCTAGCCTGCATATTTCACGGGGGCGCGTTGGAGGGTAGAGCGCGTAGGTTGGGCAGGGTTCATCTGCCCAACAATCAACGCTGGAGTTGGACTTCGCGGATAATCATCATTGAACAATTCAAGGGATGACTCCATGCACGCGAACAACAAATCGACCTATGACGTCGTCATCGTCGGCGGTGGTCACAACGGATTGGTGTGCGCGGCGTATCTCGCGGCCAAAGGCAAATCGGTTCGCGTGCTTGAGCGCCGCTCAGTGATTGGCGGGGCCGCTGTTACCGAGGAGTTTCATCCGGGGTTTCGCAATTCGACTGCGAGTTACACGGTCAGTCTACTCAACCCGAAAATCATCCGCGATTTGCGGCTCTACGAACATGGGCTGAGAATCGTTGAGCGCCCCTATTCGAATTTTTTGCCACTGTCAGCCACATTGGGGGACTATCTGAAAGTTGGCGGCGGGCTGGCAGCCACGCAGGCAGAGGTTTCCAAGTTTTCTAGCGCGGATGCGGCCGCACTGCCGCGCTACTTCGCGATGCTCGAGCAAGTCGCCGCCGTGCTGAAGGACCTACTGCTCGAAACGCCACCCAACGTCGGCGGTGGCATTGCCGACTTGTTGCAGGCATGGAAGGTCGGCAAACGCTTCAAGAAACTTGATATGTCAGCGCGACGCGACGTGCTCGATTTGTTCACCAAGAGCGCCGGTGACGTGCTCGATCAATATTTTGTGTCAGCGCCCATCAAGGCGTGCTTCGGCTTTGACAGCGTGGTCGGCAATTTTGCCTCGCCCTATACGCCGGGCTCCGCCTACGTGCTGCTGCATCACGTGTTTGGCGAAGTCAATGGTAAGCCCGGCATCTGGGGGCACGCCATCGGCGGGATGGGCGCGATTACGCAAGCGATGGCGGCCGAAGCGCGTTTGCGCGGGGTCGAGATTTCTGTCGGCGCTGGCGTCGTACGCATCGTGATCGAGCGGGGCAGGGCAGTGGGCGTTGAACTCGAATCGGGTGAAGTGATCCGCGCGCGTCAAGTCGTATCCAACCTCAATCCGAAGTTGCTGTTTGGCAAGTTGATTGATGCCGCCTCAGTGCCGCCGGAATTCACGCAGCGTATCAATGCGTTCAAGTGCGGCTCCGGCACGTTTCGCATGAATGTGGCGCTATCGGAATTACCGATCTTCAGTTGTCTGCCCGAACCCGGCCAGCATCTGTCATCGGGAATCATCATGGCGCCTTCGCTATACTACATGGAGCAAGCCTATTTTGATGCCAAGACCAGCGGCTGGTCGAAGCAGCCAATTGTCGAGATGCTCATTCCATCGACAGTTGACGATTCGCTGGCACCTGCCGGCCAACACGTCGCCAGTTTGTTTTGTCAGCACGTCTCGCCGCAACTCCCGGATGGCCGGCACTGGGACGACCATTGCGAGACGGTGGCCGACTTGATGATCGACACCGTGACGCGGTTTGCGCCGAATTTTCGCACCAGCGTGATTGCTCGCCAAAGTCACTCCCCGCTCGATTTGGAGCGCAAATTTGGCTTGATTGGGGGCGATATTTTTCACGGCGCGTTGTCGCTCGACCAACTTTTCTCCGCGCGACCCGTATTAGGGTTTGGTGATTACCGCACGCCGATTGTTGGGCTCTATCAATGTGGTGCCGGGACCCATCCGGGTGGCGGGGTGACTGGCATTCCGGGGCACAACGCGGCGCGGGAAATTTTGAAGGACGCCAACCGCTAGCTTGAAGGGGGAAGGGGCGTATTGAGTGTGTGGTTTGACGTTCCTGTCAACTGGTGCTGTCAGCCATCCCCTAATTGGGGGTGAGAGTGGCGAAGTTGTCGCGTTTAGCTCCTTGCGGCTCAGCGCGGCGTTTACAAGCACGATTCGCAGGTCTAGTATGTGCCCAGATACAAAACGTTATTTTTTCCGCGCAAGACGATGGTTTGCTTCGGCTGGTGCAAGGGGGAAGTTTGAGGCTCTGTGTCGCAAGCGTTGGCTACCAGGCGAGCGTGGAGACGATGCCCAATTTTTTCGGAATTGCCATGAAAACAAAAAAATTCTCAAGGCTGAGTGCAGGAACCGGCGCAGTGCTCTGGCCGGTGCTGCTTGCTGCAGCGTTAATATTCACTGCATCCTCTGCTCTCGCGAATCCAACATTATTCGACGACGCCAAGCGACTGATTGCAGCAAGCAATCCCAAGCAAGCGTACATGATCCTCATCGCCGAGCAGGACAAGTTGACCGGCAATGTTGAATTCGATTATCTACTCGGTGTTGCCGCACTCGACAGCGGCAAGATTGACGAGGCCATCATCGCATTCGAACGCGTGCTTGCCGCACAACCGAACAACGCCGGTGCGCAACTCGATCTGGCGCGTGCTTATTTCAACGTGGGTTCGCTGGATTTGGCCGAAGGCACGTTTCGCAAGCTGAAGTCGCTCAATCCACCGGCATCGGCGATGGTCGCCATCGACAGGTATCTCGTCGCCATCGCTGAGCGCCGTCGCGCCGCACGCCGCATGGGCAGTGTGTGGGGCGAAATGGCGCTCGGCTATGACTCGAATCTGACCGGCGTACCTAGCGATTTCACCTCAGCCATTCAGCAGGCGTTCAATCTGGTGGGCGTGCAGCCGACCGGCAATTCTGTCAAACGCAAGGCGCCATACCTTGGCGCCGGACTGGGTGGCGACTTGGTGTTTCCCATCTCCACGCAGTGGAATGGCTACGTCGGTGGCGACATTCGTGGCCGCGGTTATCGACGCGAAGCCGAGTTCAATTTTGCCGCCGCCGAAGTCCGTACCAGCGCGATCTGGGAAAGTGCGCCGCACCAAGTCCGCCTCAACGCGGCATTCAATGCGTTTGAGCAAAAGGGTGCGGCTCCTGGAGATCCAAAGCCCACTAACGACCGGCGCGCGGCAATCGGCGGCGGCGAATATCGATTCAGCGCGACTGGCGCGACACAGTGGAGCATTGGCGTCGCACGCGCTCAGACACGGTTTCCCAAGAACAACATTGAAGATTTCAATTCCACCATCGTCAGCGTCGGATTACTGACGACTTTCGCCGGCAAAGGATTACCGCTGCTGCAAGTGACGGCATTCGGAACGCGCGACGCGGCGCTGCGAAAGCTCGCTGACGGCGTAACCGACAAGTCAAAAAAAGTAGCGGGCGTGAGGGCGTACGGCCAAATGAATCTCGCCGAACGAGTCTCTGTGTTTAACACGCTGGGCTATTCGTCGCGGCGCGACGAGAGTGCTTTCGCGCGTGCGCTCACAGTCGAATTTGGTCGCGACAAGTTGGCGGATGCGACGCTGGGCGTGAATTGGCGCTTCCAGCCGAGCTGCAATTTGCGCGCGCAGTGGCTGGGTTCAAGAAACAGTTCAAACATAGCGATTTACGATTTCACGCGGCATGAAGTTTCGTCGACGATTCGCTGTGAATTCTTGTAGGCAAGGGTTTAAGGGGAGATGAACATGATGGGCGCTGCTAATTCAATACCTCGTCGTCCAACATGGTTGCGCAAGCTGCTGCTCGGCTGCGCTGCGGTGTGTGGACTGGCATCGACGTTCGGTCCACTGACGGCGTCTGCCGCCAGCGGCACGTTCACCTATGTTGTGGGAACGGTGCTCGTTGAGACCAACGGCCAGCGTCGAGCTGCCGTGCGCGGCACCGAGGTCAATCCGGGGGATCTGATCATCGCCGGTGCAGACGGCATGGCGCAATTGTCCATGATCGATCAGGCCAAACTTTCGTTGCGTTCAAATTCACAGCTGCGTATTGAGCGCTATCAGCGCACCACGGCTGACACGGATGGCGCGGTACTGTTGTTGCTGCGCGGGACGCTGCGAACCTTCACCGGCTTGTTGACGGCATCCAATCGCGACAAGTACCAGATGAAAACCCGTGTCGCAACGGTCGGTATTCGCGGCTCCGGAAATATCCTTTCGCACGAGGAAGACGACGGCAAGCTGCCGGTGACCATCAACCACACCATTGAAGGCAGCCACCTCGTTTCAAGCGTTGAGGGGAATTTTGCGCCAATCATTACCTTCCCGAACGACACCGTCCGCGTTGAGCAGGGCAAGGCACCGGAGCGCATTCCAACACCGCCTGCGATCTTGACGGCGTCAAACACCATGGTCGGCAAGGAAGAGGCGGGTGCTGACAAGCAACCTGCCAGTGAGGCTCCGCCCGCACCTGCGGCAGTGATCACCGCGCAACGATCGACCACCGGCAGCAGCGGCAGCAGCGGCACGCCGCCGAGTGTCAACACCAATATTGTGGCGGCGACGGTGATTGCGATTGACCCCTCTGGCCTGCGCGACATTGTGCTTGCCGGTGCCGGCACGACCTACTCTGGGCAAGCCACCGCCGACGGCGTGACGCTGGAAGGTGCGAACCTGAGAAGCTTCCGGTCAGTGGCCGGTGGGGCAGGGACATCCGCCACGGTCAGCGGCGGCAC
>JBCKPM010000118.1:0-4833 GCA_038901675.1 Usitatibacteraceae bacterium
GTCCCGCAGCGTGGAAGGCCGCACGTGAGCGCCGCGTCATCGGTGTGATGGTCGGAATGCTGGCTATGCGACTGATTGCTGGTTTACCGATTTGTACACCAGCGATCGGCCACCCACGCCAGCGTCAGAAATGAAAATACCCCGCAGAAGCGGGGTATTTTTGAGGCGCGAGACCGAACAGAACGGGATCGCGGCTAGGTGTGAAGGGGCGACGTGTACATGGTCGACCACGAGCCCCTCAGCAACAACGCCGCGGCCCGTTATGGTCGTGTCATTACATGTCCATGCCGCCCATGCCGCCCATACCACCCATGCCGCCGCCGCCGGATTCGTCCTTCGGCATCTCGGCCACCATCGCGTCGGTGGTCAGCATGAGGGACGCTACTGACGCCGCATTTTGCAATGCATAGCGCGTCACCTTGGTAGGGTCGAGTACACCGAGTTCGACCAGATCGCCGTACTCGCCGGTGGCCGCGTTGTAGCCAAAGTTGCCTGTGCCCTCAACCACTTTGTTGACCACCACGGAAGGCTCGTCGCCCGCGTTTTGCGCAATCATGCGCAATGGCTCTTCGAGCGCGCGCATGATGATCCTGATGCCGGCATCTTGATCGGCATTGTCACCCTTGATCTTGCCCGCGTTGGTGCGTGCGCGCAAATATGCCACGCCGCCGCCCGCGACGATACCTTCTTCGACCGCTGCACGGGTGGCGTGCAAGGCGTCTTCGACGCGTGCCTTCTTTTCTTTCATTTCGACTTCGGTGGCCGCACCGACACGAATCACTGCCACACCGCCGGCCAGCTTGGCCACGCGCTCTTGCAGTTTTTCTTTGTCGTAGTCGGACGTTGCGTCGTCGATTTGCTTGCGTACGGTAGCCACGCGTGCCTTGATGGCTTCTACGTCGCCCGCGCCGTCGATGATGGTGGTGTCTTCCTTACTCACTTCGACCTTCTTCGCGCGACCCAGATCCTTGAGCGTCACGTTTTCCAGCTTCAAGCCGAGTTCTTCGGCGATCACGGTGCCGCCGGTGAGCGTGGCAATGTCTTCCAACATGGCTTTACGACGGTCACCAAAACCCGGTGCCTTGACGGCGGTGGTTTTCAGGATGCCGCGAAGGTTGTTGACGACCAGTGTGGCCAGCGCTTCGCCATCGACATCTTCAGCGACGATGAGCAACGGACGACCGGCTTTGGCGACTTGCTCGAGCAACGGCAACAGATCGCGGATGTTCGAAATCTTCTTGTCGTGCAACAGGATATACGGCTCGTCCAGGTTGGCGACTTGTTTCTCCGGATTGTTGATGAAGTACGGCGACAGATAGCCGCGGTCAAACTGCATCCCGTCAACGAACTCGAGCTCGTTTTCGAGTGACTTGCCGTCCTCAACCGTGATGACGCCTTCTTTGCCGACCTTTTCCATTGCCCTGGCAATGATGTCGCCGATGTTGGCATCCGAGTTGGCCGAGATCGCGCCAACTTGGGCGATTTCTTTGTTGGTGGTGGTCGGCTTGGAGATTTTCTTTAGCTCAGCAACGATGGCGATAACTGCCTTGTCGATACCGCGCTTCAAATCCATCGGGTTCATGCCGGCGGCAACATACTTCATGCCTTCAACGATGATGGATTGCGCCAACACGGTGGCGGTGGTGGTGCCGTCACCGGCGACGTCGGAGGTCTTGGAAGCGACTTCCTTGAGCATCTGTGCGCCCATGTTCTCGAACCTGTCTTTGAGTTCGATTTCCTTGGCGACCGACACGCCGTCCTTGGTGATGGTCGGCGCGCCGAACGAGCGCTCCAACACCACGTTACGACCCTTCGGGCCGAGTGTGATTCTGACTGCATTGGCGAGAATGTTCACACCGTGAACCATGCGAACGCGGGCGTCGCTCCCGAATTTGACTTCTTTAGCTGCCATGATGAATACCTCGTATCAGTTTGGAAATTAGTGTGCCGCTTCGTGAATCAACCATGCTGAGTCAACGAAGCGAGATCGGCGCGAAAAGAAAGCAAGTATTTCGGTCTGAGGCAAGGCGCGCGGAGGTTTTCGACGCGACGTGTACACGAAAGTACACGAGCTAGAAAAGCGACAAGCAACGCAGCATCAGGCCGAAAGACACCGCTTTATTTCGCGACGACGGCCATGATGTCTTCCTCGCGCATCACAAGGAGCTCTTCGCCGTCAACCCTGACGGTGGTGCCGGAATACTTGCCGAACAAAATCTTGTCGCCGACTTTGACGTCCACCGGGAACAATTTGCCGTCTTCATTTTTCTTGCCCGGGCCGATGGCCAGGACTTCACCTTGGTCCGGTTTTTCGGCGGCGGTGTCCGGAATCACAATGCCAGACGCTGTTTTTTTTTCCTCTTCCAAACGTTTGACGATCACGCGATCATGCAAAGGACGTAGTTTCATAGTCTCTCCATACTTACGGTTAAAAAACAACAAGTTGCAAATTAGTTAGTGCCCACGAACATTGAAGTCGTGCGGAGCGCAGCGACTACCGCAGTCGCCACAGTTTAAGAGCGTTGGCACTCAACGCGGTGGAGTGCTAATTATAGTGACGAACCGCTGGAATTCAAGGCGTAGCGAATGAATGACCGCAGAAATGTCCCACTTGTTGTGAGCGAGCGCTTACAGATGCTAGCGGTATCTGCGGCACGCGGCTAAACTTGAACGCCTCGGGAGACGCTGCAAAGCCCGCATCACGACAAAGTCCATGACGAAGCCCACGTTGCAACGCCTCGCCATTCTCTATCCGGGTGACGGAGACGTTCGACGCAATGCTACGACGGAGAACAACCGCTTCGCCGCCCTGTTCGCCGCCTTCGCTGCAGCGGGGGTCGACGCCGAGCCGGCCGTTTATCACGACGACTTTTGCGCTGAGGTGCGCGATCAACTCCTGCGCGTGGACGGTGTGTTGGTGTGGGTCAACCCGCTCAACACTGAGTGCGGCAGAGTTGTGCTCGACGCGATGCTGCGTGACGTGGCGGCGGCGGGAATTTTTGTCAGCGCACACCCGGATGTGATTCTGACGTTGGGCACCAAAGAAGTGCTGTATCAGACGCGCGATATCGGCTGGGGCGGCGACACGCACTGCTATCGCAGCATCGACGCGCTGCGACAAGCGTTGCCAAGCCGACTTGCCAGCGGCGCGGCGCGTGTGCTCAAACAACATCGCGGCAATGACGGCATTGGTGTGTGGAAGGTACAACACGACGCCAGCGCCGCGCCGCTGCATGCCCACACCGTGGTGCGTGTGCGTCACGCCCAACGCGGCAGTGTCGAAGAAAAAATTTCGCTGGCGGAATTTTTCAACCGCTGTACAGCGTACTTTGCTGCTGGCGGCAGGATGATTGACCAGCCGTATCAGGAACGACTCACCGAGGGCATCACGCGTTGCTATTTGGTGCACGACCAGGTCGCCGGCTTTGGCCATCAGGCCATCAACGCGCTGTTTCCCGCGCCGCTAGGCGGCGCACCGACTGACGCGCCGACGCCGGGGCCGCGCTTGTATCATCCGCCCGACACGCCGCAATTTCAGGCGCTCAAACAAAAAGTCGAAGGCGAATGGCTGCGCGCGGCACAAAAATTGTTGGCCATTGAAACCACGCAGCTACCGATTATCTGGGATTGCGATTTTCTGCTTGGCGCGAAAGACGACGCAGGCCGCGACACCTACGTGCTGTGCGAAATCAATGTCAGCAGCGTCGCACCCTATCCGGCGTCGGCGCTGCCGTATATGGTCGAGGCAACACTCGCCCGACTAGGCGAGCGCAAACAGTAACACCGGCTATTGCACCAGTTTGTGGCTGCGGCCAAACGAATAGACAACGCGGCGTGGCGCTCGCAACCGGTGGGGTTCCAGCAACGGCGTCGCCACCAGCGGGCAACTCGGATTGCGATAGCCTCCCGCCTCGAGCGTGTCGTCGTCGGCGAGGTCACGCCACATGCCGCCGCGCACCGGACGAAACAGCCATTGCACGTAGCCCTCGCGACGGGCGGTCTCGATCAAGTCGTCAGCGTCTGGTACGTCGGCGACAAACGGCGACGCACCGTCGATCTCAATCGGCGAGGCACCAAAGGCGGCCATGCCGACATGGGTTTCAAACACGTCGGCACCGACGCGCCCAAACGGTTTGGCTTCGAGTCGTTCGAGATTCCACGCGCCCAATTCCCACGCAGTTTCGAGCGCATCAAGTTCAATATCGTCAAATCGGTCCCAGCGAGCGTTGACCTGCAACGCGCTCGACAGCACCGATTGGTAGCCGACCGCGTCACCACCATCGGCGAGTCGAATTTCGACAAAGCCATGCCAGTGCAGCGTCAGCACGGTCGGCGTGTTGGTGTGCGGTACGGCAGCCAAACTCACCGCGACCAGCGGCAATCGGTTGGCGATCATTTGCGATTCAACGAGTTCGAGTAACGGTGTTCCCATGTGCAGAATCCTCCATCGTTGGTAAAACAATAAGTGAGGATGACCGTTGACAGTGACATGAAAAGCGCGTTGTTCGCGGCGCAGTTTTTTGCTGCTGGCGTCATTCAAGCAAATGATTTGTCGCGCGTGTTGCTAGCAATCGCTTCCGCAAAGTGCCACTCGCCGCGCTTGCCTGTGACCGGGCGGTGCCGATACGTCCCTCTCCCGGCCTACGGCCACCCTCTCCCGCGTTGGGGCGAGGGCCAAGGTCGCTGCCACCGCATGTCTTCCCTCTCCGCTTGCGGGAGAAAGATCGAAGTCGCTGCCACCGCATGTCTTCCCTCTCCCCTTGCGGGAGAGGGATCGAGGGAGAGGGGAGGCATTGCCTGCGCCGACCCAAGCTAGTTGCCGGACCAACAGAC
>JBCKPM010000119.1:0-4737 GCA_038901675.1 Usitatibacteraceae bacterium
TCGCAGAAATGCGAACTACCCGTCGGCCTCCCATTATTTCTTCGCTTACACATGACTTCAACGTCCGCCGCCGCCAACCCCCACGCAGCGGCGCCGATCGTGCTCCGCGGGTCGTTGGCATTGTCGCCGTTTCGAGTGCAAAAATTACTCGACACATTGCGCGCAGCCGGGCTTGAGTTAGAAGGCGCGTCCGCCGAATTTGTGCATTTTGTCGCGACAACCCGTGTCCTCGAACCAAAAGAGCGTACGGTGCTTGCACAGTTGCTGACCTACGGCGACGCCGGGTCTGAGCATTTCAGTCCATCGATCGTCGTCGTTCCGCGACAGGGCACGGTATCACCCTGGGCTTCGAAAGCGACCAACGTCGCGCAAAACTGCGGGCTCGATGCGATCACGCGCATCGAGCGTGGAACCGCGTACGCCATCCCCGGATGGGAAACGCTGTCAGATCGACATCGACAGCGCGCATGGACTTGTTTGCACGATCCGATGACCGAGCAAGTGTGCGCCCCGGATTTTGATTGCCGCGTGCTGTTTGACACACAAGCACCCGCGGCACTCTCGATCGTTGATGTGCTGATCGAAGGCAAGTCTGGTCTGCTGGCTGCGAATATTTCGATGGGGCTCGCTCTGTCGGACGATGAAATCGACTACTTGTATGACTACTATTGCAAGATCGAACGCAATCCGACCGATGTCGAACTGATGATGTTTGCTCAGGCGAATTCGGAACATTGCCGGCACAAGATCTTTAACGCCAGCTGGACCATCGATGGTGTCGAAAAGCAGCAGAGCCTGTTCGCGATGATTCGCAATACGCATCACGTTTCGCCGCAGGGAACGGTCCTCGCCTATTCGGATAATTCGGCGGTGATGACGGGCAGGCGCATTGATCGGTTTTACCCTGGCGCGGATCATCACTACGGATTTTTCGAAGACGAAACGCACGTTTTGATGAAGGTCGAAACGCACAATCACCCCACCGCCATTGCGCCGTGGCCGGGGGCTGCCACCGGCACCGGTGGCGAGATTCGCGATGAGGGTGCTACCGGCGTTGGCGCGAAGCCGAAAGCCGGACTGACCGGATTTTCCGTGTCCAATCTGCACATCCCGGGTTATACGCATGCTTGGGAAACGCCGTATGGCAAGCCAACACGAGTCGCCTCGCCGCTTGACATCATGATCGAAGGGCCGATCGGTAGTGCCGCCTTCAACAATGAATTCGGGCGCATCAACTTGTGCGGTTATTTTCGGACCTACGAGCAATGTTTAAACGGCGTGGTACGCGGATACCACAAGCCGATCATGATCGCCGGTGGCTACGGCAATATCTCGGCGACACACACGCATAAAAAACCATTGTCGGCCGGCGCGTTGTTCATTCAGCTCGGTGGTCCCGGTATGCGCATCGGGCTGGGTGGTGGCGCCGCATCATCGTTATCTGCAGGCACCAATACAGAAGCGCTTGATTTTGATTCGGTGCAGCGCGCCAATGCGGAAATGCAGCGGCGCTGCCAAGAAGTCATTGATGCGTGTTGGCAAATGGGAGCCGACAATCCTATCCTGTCGATTCATGACGTCGGCGCGGGCGGCATCTCCAATGCGCTACCTGAGCTTGCACACTCCGGCAGAGTCGGTGCGACGTTTGAATTGAGAAACGTTCCCACCCTCGAACCCGGTATGAGCCCTCGCGAGATCTGGTCCAACGAGTCGCAGGAGCGCTATGTATTGGCCATCGCACCGGTATCGCTGCCGTTGATGGCGACAGTCTGCGCGCGCGAGCGTTGTCCATTCGCAGTCGTCGGACACGCCACCGGGGATCAGTTGTTGCGCGTAGAGGACAGTTTGTTCGGCAACACGCCGGTGGCGATGGACATGGACGTGCTGCTTGGCAAACCGCCAAGAATGCACCGTCACGTCGCGTCTATTGCCACACCGATCGAGGCATTTGCGATAGATGACGTCGTGCTAGGCGAGGCGATCTATCGCGTACTGCAGCTGCCCGCCGTCGCCGACAAGTCGTTTTTGATTACGATTGGCGACCGCTCCGTTGGTGGGCTGACCGCACGCGACCAATTTGTCGGACCGTGGCAGGTGCCAGTTGCCGATTGTGCGGTCACGTTGATGGGATTCAATACGCTGCAAGGCGAGGCGATGGCGATGGGCGAACGCTCTCCGATCGCTGCAATCGACGCAGCGGCATCCGGAAGAATGGCGGTTGCCGAGGCGATCACCAACCTCGCCGCGGCCGATGTGGCGCGCATTGAAGACATCAAACTGTCTGCCAATTGGATGGCGGCGGCGGGATACCCGGGCGAGGATGCGCGCCTGTTTGCGACTGTTGAAGCGATTGGGATGGACCTGTGTCCGAAGCTGGGTATTGGCATTCCGGTCGGCAAAGATTCCTTGTCGATGCAGACTTCCTGGAACGACGCGGGCGTCCGCAAGCAGGTGGTGTCGCCGGTTTCCCTCGTTATCTCAGCATTTGCCACGGTGAACGATGCCGCGCGCACGCTGACCCCACTCCTGTCCGATGAACGCGATACCGAGTTGCTGCTCATTGATCTCGGGCAGGGCCGCAACCGATTGGGTGGTTCGGCACTCGCACAAGTTTTTTCAGCCGCTGGCGGCGAGCCGCCCGACGTGGACGACGCCGAAATGCTCAAGCAGTTTTTCGCGGCCACGCGGCGACTGGCGCAGGACAATCACATCCTCGCCTACCATGATCGATCCGATGGGGGTCTGCTCGCGTGCGTGGCTGAAATGATGTTTGCATCACACCGCGGTGTGTCGTTATATCTCGATGCGCTGACTTTTGGCGATCGCGAGTCGGATGTCGACGACTACGACACAACCGCAACATCGGAAAAACTCGCACTCAACGCAAATGTGTTGCGCTCACTGTTCAATGAAGAACTCGGCGCTGTGATACAGATTCGCCGCGCAGATCGTGACGTTGTCATGCAGACCTTGCGCGCGGCCGGCCTCGGCGCGGTGACCCATGTGATTGGTCACCCGAATCAGAGCGACGAGTTGCGCATTAATCGCGGTGCGAAGGCACTGCTGGTGGCGACACGAACCGAATTGCAGCGTGCGTGGAGCAAGACCAGCGCACTAATTCAATCGCTGCGCGACAACCCGACAACGTCGGACCAAGAGTACCGTCGTCTCGAGGACAACAATGACTCAGGATTGTTCGCCCGCCTGACGTTTGATCCGCAGGAGGATGTCAGCGCACCCTTTGTCGGTCTGGCCGTAAAGCCGCGGGTCGCGATATTGCGCGAGCAGGGAGTTAACGGACAAGTCGAGATGGCGCACGCATTTAGCCGGGCAGGATTTTCGGCGGTAGACGTCCACATGAGCGACGTAATCGAGGGGCGCGTGTCGCTGAAGGCGTTCCAAGGTTTAGCCGCGTGCGGCGGTTTTTCGTATGGTGACGTGCTTGGCGCAGGCGAGGGGTGGGCAAAATCCATACTCTTCAATGCGCGGGCAAGGGATGATTTCGCGGCGTTCTTTTCACGCGACGACTCGTTGGCTATCGGCGTCTGTAACGGCTGCCAAATGATGTCCAACCTCGCGCAAATGATTCCCGGCGCTGAGAATTGGCCGCATTTCGCGCGTAACACAAGTGAACAATACGAAGCGCGAACGGTGATGCTCGAAGTGCGCGCTTCGCCGTCCATTTTCTTCGCCGACATGACGGGTTCAATGATTCCAGTGCCGACCGCGCATGGCGAGGGCAGGGCGGTGTATCGCGATCAGGCGCACCAAGAAGCAGCGCGGTGGCTGTGTGCCGCCCGATTCGTCGACTACCGCGGCGATGCCACCGAGCGCTTTCCGGCGAATCCAAACGGGTCAGCCGAAGGGATGACGGCATTCACCACGCCGGACGGTCGTTTCACGATCATGATGCCGCACCCGGAACGCGCCGTGTTGTCGGCGAATTTGTCGTGGCGACCAAACACCTGGCCGACTCAGGATCTGCATTCCCGTCCGGCAGCAAGCCCTTGGCTACGGATGTTTCAAAACGCGCGGCGCTGGGTCGGCTAGCCTGCATATTTCACGGGGACGCGTTCGAGAGTGGGTGGATGGGCGTGTGGATTTTCGTTCGACTGACCGAGTGGTATCGGGATACCACGAGGGAAGAGAGCGGAAAGACGCATGTCCAGCCGCCCGCTATCGAGCGCGTAGGCCCGGCGCTGAGCAGAGGACAAATCGGATTTCTCAAGGCGGGGGCTTTCATCGCGGAAACGTCATTGAACGGGGTCGACCCGTGAAATATGCAGGCTGGACAATCGCGGCTGCGCGGCGATGGGCGCGCACTAACTTTCGAAACGCGCGCCGTAGGCTCTCGCATACTGCTCTTCGCCATACTCGAAGTGGCAATCGGGTGATTCCCCGAGGTACTATGCAAGCGCGGCAATTTGATTTAGATTGGTAATCCACCCGTGACTTTCATAACCGCCACCCGGCACACGCGGGCAACAAAAAAGCAGCCTTGGCTGCCTTTTTTTTGCGACTCGACTCGCGACTGGCGATTACTTGTCTTCGACCTTCGCCTTTGAGCGCAATTCCTGCACCAAACGGTTGATGGTTTCTTGCTGCGCGCGCTGGCGGAAATTCTCTTTCACATCATCAAATTTCGGCGGCTTCATGTCGCGCGAATCGTCAAGCCGGATGACGTGCCAGCCGAATTGCGATTTGATGGCGTTGGGTGTGGTCTGGCCTTTTTGCAGG
>JBCKPM010000120.1:0-4660 GCA_038901675.1 Usitatibacteraceae bacterium
GGTCAATGCCTCATCCACATGGGCGCGGAACAGGGAACGGTAGTTTTCCCGACGCTCGCCCTCGATCCTCGCCAGCCGCAAGTATTGATCGTGCGGCGTAATCAAGGCGTTTGGCTTCCCCAGTCCGTTGGCATGATAGCTTGACCAACGATAGTCCTGCGGCTTCATCACCATGCCTGCGCGCACCGGATTGAGTTCGATGTAGCGATAGCAGGCGAGTACGTAGTCTTCGGTTTGGGTGAGGCAGGAGCGAAAGCGGCCTTCCCACAAAGTCCCGGTTCGTTGATAGGTGCGGTTCACATACTGCACGTAGCGCTGGCCGAGATGTTTCATGAGCAGTCCAGCGCTATCTTCCCGAGCCGGCGTGAGCAGCAAATGCACATGGTTGGTCATCAGCACATAGGCGTGTAGCTGACAGCCAAACTTGTTGGCGAATTCGTTCAAATAATGTAAGTAGAACTGGTAGTCCGCTTCGGCATGGAAGCAGACCGCGCGATTGTTGCCACGTTGGATGATGTGCCAAGGAATGCCGGGGAGGGAGAGTCGTGCGCGGCGGGGCATGATGGCTCCGGATGAGTAGATACGCGCAGTTTAGCAAAAATAATCGTTGTCTGTCCCCTATTATTCCCCTATACCCCACCCGCGCCCACGAGCGCGAATTCGGCAAGGTGGCGGTGGTTACTGAAGATCAATGGATAACCTGGACTGCCTGGCTGCAACGCTTTTTCGTCGATGCCGATATCGAGGTTTTTGCCGATTTTGACAAAGCGCTGGGCTGGGTTCAAACAGGCTAATCCACACCACCCGCGAATAGCTTATTGCGCAGGGGTGCTGGCTGCTGGCTTAGGCGCTACACCGAGCTCAAGCTTCAGCGCCACTTCACGGCTTTCGTCATCGATTTTCGTAGGTGCGCCGAGCGCAGTGCGTTCCTTGGGTGCATCGGCGGCGATCAATTCTTGAAAAGCCCCCTCACCGCGCGCTTGAGCCAGCGTTTGGAGTGCGGCATCGGGCACCGCTACCGTCTCCAACAAGCGGCGATACAGCAATTCAAAAAAATCCGCTCCTTTGAGCTGTGCGCTTTCCTGTTCGCTGAGCTGCGGCTTGGGCCCGATCAACTCGGTCAAACGCGACATGACCTTGCCCACGCCGGAATCGATTTCCTTGTCCGGGTTCACCTGGCGGTATTTCGCCTTGAATTGCCGCAAAGCATCGCTGCCAAGGCGGGTTTTATACACGCTTTCCAAGGCGTCGCGCACTTTCGGGTTGGCCGTGGTAATCGGCCCGGGATCTTCATCCGGTTCAAGCTTGATGTCCATTTGCGCCGCCACTTCATAGCGCAATTGCCTTTCCTTCAACGCAGCGCGATCCGCTTGCGGCGCGTAGGTGCCATGCACGGTTAAGGCCAATCCTGGCCGCTTGTTCATCGCCTGCGCGATCAGTTTGATTTTTTCGCGCTCGGGTGGCGTGAGCTTGGCCACCCCCGCATCGAAGCTGACTTTTTCCAATTTATCGCCGCCTACGCCGATCAAAGCGCTCAAGGCGCGAAAAGGCGAGGTGACGATCTTTACGATGATATTGGTGATGGCTTTCGAGATGATCTGGCCATAACTGAATTGCGGGTCATCCAGGCTCCCGGAAACCGGCAAGCCCAGATCGATCTTGCCATCGGAATCTTTCAACAAAGCAATCGCCAAACCTAAGGGTAAATGCTTAATGTTCGGCTCCTCGACGCGCTCCCCCAAAGTCAACTGATCCATGATGATTTTGTTTTCGCCCAACATCTGACGCGCTTTGATTTTGTATTCCAAGTCGAGCGAGAGCTTGCCCGAGGCAATTTTGTAGCCGGCGAAGGTGCTGGAATAAGGCGTGAGGTGCGTCATCTCCACATTGCGGAACACCAGCTTAATATCGGTTAAATCAGTGGGATGGAACAAGTCGATCTGCCCTACCGCGCGCGCCAAACCATAGTCATCCACCGTGCCATCCAACTCCAATTGCGTCGGCGCACCGGGGCGGGAGCTGATGCTATTGAGTCCGCCGCGTACTTTATGAATACGTGTACCAAACGGCAAGGTGAGTGACAGATCGGCGAAATCGACTTCGCCGTTTTGCACCCGGACGCGCTCGATATTGACATTGAAGGGTGCCGCTTTGTTGGCGCTATCCGATGGCGCGGCAACGGCAGGCTTTGCCGCTGGGCTGGGTTTACTGCTGACGAACACGTGCTGCACGTTGGTGGTTTTGTCCTCATGGATGATCAGTTTCGCGCCTAAGCCATCGAGTTTAAGCTCGCCAATATCAAGACCCTTTTGCGTCACGGACAGATTATTTGTGGCGAGTGTTTTCCACGCCAGAAAACGGTTTTTCGTGCCCGCTTCGTTGAGCAGCATATCGCGCACAGACATACCGCCGTCGTACGTAAACGCTTCGTTGCGGTAGCGTAAGCGCCCTTCAGTGGAAAATGCGCCGGACGCGAATTGCAGATTAGCCACACTAGCCAAATACGGCTGTGCCGGGGCGACCGCCACATCGGCGAGCTTCAGCTTCAGATCCACGCTAGGTGCGGCCGCAACCAGCGTGCCTTGTGCATTGAAACTTCCGCCTTGCTTGACGTGAAAAGCAAGCTGCACCTGCAAGGGTGCTTTGCGGTTTTGATTGAATCCCGCAATGCTGCCATGCATTGCTTCCAGGGTAATTTCCGCTGCGGGGCGCGTAGACATATCCTTCGCCAGCACTTGAAAGTCAGCCAGCTCTATTTTCTCCACGGCGTATTGCCAGTTTGGCTTGCCGTTCACTGCGGTACGCGGGGTTGGCTTGGATAGAGGGGGATGCATGCGCAGCGCATCGATCTGCGCAATATGGCCTTGTGCATCGCGCACGGCTTCAAGCTTGCCATTACGCAATGCAATGCTGCCGATCGTGAGCTTCTGCGCGGCCAAATCCAGTTGGCCGTTTTCCAGCGCGATTTCGCTCAACGCCAATAGCGGGACGGGGCTTGCACCGGACTGCACGCGCCAACCAGCGAGATGGGCGTCAAAATTATTCACGATCAGCTTCGGCTCCGCACCGCCCACTGTCATTTCGGCATTGAAATCGACTTTCAAATTATCGGCCTGTGCGGTGAGAGGCGTAATAAAGCCTTGATCCAAGACGCGCCAACGCACGCCATCCAAGGCGAAACGCTTCAGTTGAATATGCCACGGTTTATTTGGCACAGATGGTTTATCCGCTGCTGCTGCGGGGATGTCGATAGTCTTGAGCCAATCCTGCAGCGCGAGCCGGCCATCGACCCGGCGTAGCAGATTGAATTGGCCGCCTTGCAGCAGCAACTCGTCCACCTCGATGTTTTGGTTTTGCAGATTGATACGCCCACCTTTGAGCTCAATGTTTTGTAGCGCGATGGTCGGCTCTTTGTCCGTCATCCCTTTTAGTTGAAGCGCCGCTAACTTGATATTGAGATTATCCAAGCTCAGCGCGAGCTGCCGTTTGTCGTATCCCAACTGGTATGTCGTGCTGAATGAAAAAACACCTTCGGGTGGCGCCATCGTCAAACGCGCTTTGAGATAGGGGCTTAAGCGCGACAAGTTCAGGCCTTGCAAGTTAAAAGAACCGCTCATCACAACGGGTTTTAGCTCCACTACGCCACGCCAACTCATTTCTGCACCAAATAGGTTGCGCGCTGTCAGTTGATACGCACCTTGGTCATCGGGCAAAGTGGAAAGCTCGGTCAAATTCAAATCCAGTGGATCGAGCGAGTTGGTATAAACCGGGCTGACGCGACGATCGGTAAAATTAAAGCGGCCTTTTTCCAGCGCGAACTGCTGGATCAAGAAACGTGGCAAGCCGGTATCTTCTTTTTTATCTTTATTTAAGGCTTCGATCAGCTTGGAGAAATTTAGGCTGCCATCCGCGCGCAACTCCAGATCGGCTTGCAGCCCATTTAAGCGTAAGGCATCGAAGGTGTAAGCCCAGCGCAGCAAGCTGCTGGCCGCGAAATCGGCAAACAGTTCCTTAAAAGCAACGAGCGGCGCGCCATTGGGCTCCGCCAAGCGCAGGTTGGTAATGCGCACGCTCAGCGTCAGCGGGTTGATCTCGGGCTTATCCATGCTGAGTTGGTGATGCAAGGTTTGGGCGACATAACGCTCCGCCGCCCACTTCACCAGTGTGGGTGCCAACAAGAAGCCGCCGATAACATAAAAGCCGGTAAGCAGCCCGGCAATCAAGAGTGGCTTTTTCCAATTTGGATTCCAGGCAGGGCGTAGATGACACAACATTAGGACACCTCAGGGCGGATATATCTAATCATAGTACTAAAGAACGAAAAGTCTGCAAAGGCATCCCTTTCCATAGTATTACCAAGGTTTAAGTAGCCTCGCCGCGCATTAGCTCCTAGCCTATTGGCGTTTGTCATGCTTGAGGTAAAGCGCCATGAATCGACTTGTGCTATCGCACCCTCCCCGCCTGGGTTTCACGCTGTTGCTGTGTTTAGGTTTGGCGCTGCTGGGGATGCAATGGGCGCGGCAATGGCCATCCGCATCGCATCCGAGTACCGAAACCGTCGCCGCTCAAGAAAATCTACTGCGTCTAACGCGTGAGCTCGCCGCATATCAGCAACAATCGCTGGCGCAAATCGACGCGCGCTTGCGTGTCTTGGGCGGCC
>JBCKPM010000121.1:0-4659 GCA_038901675.1 Usitatibacteraceae bacterium
TACTGTCATCCCGGGTCCCCGATTCAAACATTCGAGGGCAGGCTCGATCCGGGATCTCTTGCTGTAGTTGGAAAGATTGATTTGAGGTCCCGGCTCTAGGGCCGGGACGACAGGAGTTTTGGCGTGTTTCAATGTCGTCCCGGGCTCGACCCGGGATTTGTTGCTACCGTTGGAAAGACTAGCTTGAGGTCCCGACTCTAGCAGTTTGTTGAAATTCACGATATTCGTTTGACAGTAGATTTCGGTGTTCCACTTCCCCCTTCGACGAGCTCAGGGCAGGCTCTTTTACAAAGGGGAAATTGGCACGCAATGAGTTCACCCGGATTTAGCATTACGAATTTCAACAAACTGCTAGGCCGGGACGACACGGTGTATTGGTTGTGAGTAGTTTCCTGTTCAAAGGGATGCGCATGTTGGAGAAAAGAACGATCGGCATCGTTGGTCTGGGATACGTGGGTCTGCCACTCGCCGTTGAGTTTGGCAAAGTCATGCCTACGGTTGGCTTTGATATTTCTGCCAGCAAGATCGCCAGCTACCAGAAAGGTGTCGATCCAACCGGCGAAGTTGCAGCGGCCGATCTTGTCGCATCGAAGCACCTCACCTACACGAGTGAAGCTAGCGATCTAAAGGTCGCCAATATCGTCATCATCGCCGTGCCCACCCCCGTCACTGATGCCCGCTTGCCAGACTTCGGCTCGCTTATTGCTGCCAGCCGCGCGATCGGACCGCACCTCAAGCAAGGTGCGATTGTGGTTTATGAGTCAACGGTCTATCCGGGCGCGACGGAAGAAGTGTGTATTCCGGAATTGGAGCGTGCTTCCGGAAAGACCTGGAAGCGCGACTTCTTCGTCGGCTATTCGCCCGAGCGCATCAACCCCGGCGACAAAGAGCATTCGTTCACGCGCATTACAAAGGTGGTTTCGGGCGATACGCCTGAGACGCTTGAAACGATCGCGGCGGTTTATGGCGCAGTGGTGACAGCAGGTGTCTATCGCGCATCGAGCATTCAGGTCGCGGAAGCCGCGAAGGTAATTGAGAACACCCAGCGCGATCTCAACATCGCGTTGATGAATGAACTGGCGCTCATCTTTAACCGCATGGGCCTCGATACCAAAGAGGTTCTCGATGCGGCGGAGACCAAGTGGAATTTTCTGAAATTCACGCCCGGTTTGGTTGGGGGGCACTGCATCGGTGTTGACCCGTACTACCTCACATATCAGGCCGAGAAGTTTGGCTATCACGCTGAGGTGATTCTCGCTGGTCGGCGTATCAATGACAGCATGGGCGGCTACATTGCCCAGCAAACCATCAAGACCATGGTCGCCGCGCACGGCAAGCTTGCCAGCGGCAATGTGAATATACTGGGCATGACATTCAAAGAGAATTGTGCTGACCTAAGAAATACCAAAGTCATCGACATCATCACGGGCCTACGAGAGTTCGGGCAGCAGGTCACGATTCATGACCCCTATGCGGCGCCCGCTGACGCGCATGAGCACTACGGCGAAACGCTTTGCGAATGGAAGGATCTGCCTCAAGCTGATGCCGTTGTGTTGGCTGTTGTCCATCGGCACTATTTAGAAATGCCACTTTCCAAATTACTCGGCAACCTCAAGCCGGGCGGCGTTGTCATTGATGTTAAGTCGGTGCTGGATCGCGCTGCGGTTGCTGCATTGGGCTTTTCGCTCTGGCGGTTGTAGTGACGTCAGTGCTGATTTTCGGCGCGTCGTCTGTTGCCGCGCTCATTCTCGCGCTGTTGCTAATGCGCATCGCCCCGCACGTAGGCCTCATCGATCACCCCGGCGGTCGCAAAGAGCACGCTTCCTCCACCCCGCTGGTCGGCGGCATCGCTATTGCGCTCGCTTGCGCGGTGGGGCTGGCGCAGTTGCCACTTGCCCACGCATGGCCGATGGCGCTGGCGATGCTCATCATCATGGTTGTCGGCGTCGCCGATGATATGCACGAGGTCGCGCCATTGCCGAAGTTCATCGTGCAAGCGGCGGCGTGCCTGGTGATGGTTTACTTCGCCGATGTCCAACTCAATACCGTTGGCGCGTTAGTGGGCTGGCGGCCGGTCGGACTGTGGATCTTTGTGGTGCCCATGTCGGTGTTCGCCGTGATCGGCGTGATAAACGCCATCAACATGGTCGATGGTATTGACGGCAACACGGGTGGCATCGCACTCGTTGCGTTTGCGGCTTTCGCCTACGTTGCACGTGAGAGCGGTATGTGGGCGCAGTACAAGGTTTTGGTTTCCCTCACCGGCGCGACGGCGGGCTTTTTGCTGCTCAATGCGCGCTGGCCGTGGAATAAACGTGCGCGTATTTTTTTGGGTGACGCCGGCAGTATGTTGATCGGTTTCCTGCTGGGCTGGTTTGCGATTGATCTGTCAGCGGGCAATGGTGCGCCCACCGACGGTATGAGAACCTTTCCCCCTATTTGCGCGTTGTGGGTGATTGTGATTCCGCTGTGTGATTGTGTGTCGTTGATGCTGCGTCGTCGCAAGGCTGGCCGCAGTATGTTCGTCGCGGATCGCCAGCATCTGCATCACTATTTGTTGAATCGCGGGTTGAGCGTTGGGCAAGCGAGCGCGTTTACCGCGGGGTTGAGTGTGGTGACAGCGTTGGTTGGCGTTGGTGGGTGGAAGTTGGGTTTGCCTGAGTGGGTAATGTTTGCGGGGTTTGTGGTGCTGTTCGTTTGCTATCACCGTTTCATGAGTCGTGAGTTCAAGAGCATGCCGCAGTTCAGTGTGATGCCGGAGACGACATCGATGTTGGGTTCTGTTGGAGACAAGGCGTAGGTAGAGGTTCCGGGTCTGGGCCCGGGACGACAGATTTTTGGGTGGGACTTTGAGGTCCCGGGATCCCCGATCTAGTCGAGGGCAGGCTTAGCCCGGGACGACAGATTTTGGTGAGAGCTTCAGCGTCCCGCTACCTCCGGGCACCACCGCTCGATTGGGTTCCCGCCCCCGCTGGGACGACGGATCAAATGCTGTCACTCCGCGCATGCAGGATCGAGAGCGACGCTGGATCCCCGATCTAGTCGGGGACGACAGCGGCAATATTGTCGTTCCCGCCCCCGATTCAAGCATTCAAGGGCAGGCTGCCTCGGGAATCCATTCAGCGATGCCACACCTTCCACGCCTGTATGGATCCCCGATCAAGTCGGGGATGACAAGGTGTGACCCACTCCCGTCGAGGTCGAGCGGTTGGCCCTGTAAACGGGTGTCGTTTGACAGCGGGACCATTCCTTAGTCGCCAGCTTTAGAATACTCACATGAAAAAAATCCTCGTCACTGGCGGCGCCGGCTACATCGGCTCGCACACACTCATCGCGCTTTGCAAAGCCGGCTATGCGCCAGTGGTGCTCGATAACTTCATCAACAGCAAGCCAGAGAGTGTTGCTCGTGTTGAATCGATCACCGGCATTACGATTCCCGTTGAGACGGTCGATGTGCGCGATGCCGCATCCGTCACCACAATCCTGAAATGCCACGGCATTTCGGCGGTGATTCACTTCGCTGCACTCAAAGCGGTGGGAGAGTCCGTTGAGAAGCCGCTCGCGTACTACGACAACAACGTTGTCGGCACCATTCGTTTATTGCAGGCAATGCAGTCTGCGGGCGTAAAGTCGATCATCTTCAGTTCCTCGGCGACGGTGTACGGCTCGCCCGATAGCGTGCCAATCTTGGAGTCCGCCGCGCTACGGCCGGAAAGTCCGTATGGGCAAACAAAAGTCATGACCGAGAAAATCATTCGCGACGCCGCTGCATCGAGCAAGGATATTAAGGTAGCGTTGTTGAGGTACTTCAACCCGGTTGGCGCACATGAGAGCGGGCAGATCGGTGAAGACCCACGCGGCATACCGAATAACCTGATGCCATATGTCAGCCAGGTCGCCGTGGGTCGACTGCAAAAGCTGCGTATTTATGGTAATGACTACCCAACGCATGATGGCACTGGTGTTCGTGACTATATTCATGTGATGGATCTCGCAGAGGGCCACGTTGCGGCGCTGAAACGACTTGCGACATCCGATGCTGCGGAAACATTGACGATAAACCTTGGCACCTCAAATGGCTCCTCGGTGTTGGAGGTCGTTCGGGCGTTCGAAAGCGCGAGCGGCAAGGAAATTCCTTACGAGTTCGCACCGCGTCGCCCCGGTGACATTGCTTCGTGCTATGCCGATGCGTCATACGCCGAGCGCGAGTTGGGCTGGAAGACTACACGCAGCCTTGAGGATATGTGCCGGGATGCGTGGAACTGGCAGCGGCAGAATCCTGAGGGATTTGGGGGGGTAGGTGTGCGCGAATGGGGGCAGTGGTACGCCGCTCACGACGCCGGTTCCCCGATCTAATCGGGGACGACGGGAGGCGGTGTTTCGGCGGAGCAAAATTTGACATCCTCCCCGCCCTAAAGGACGGGGATTCCTACGGGTGAACGCAACTTCTGCGCACTACCTTCGGTGGGTTCCTGCTTCACAGAGTGACCTGACTGCATCGACTCTCCACAGGCTAACAAGCGATATCCTCGCTCTAAAACATTGATCGCGCCAACCACGTCGGCGTTATTTTCGTAGCCACAATCGACGCACAAGAACTGCGCTTGCGTGAGCCGATTGTCTTTCGATATATGGCCGCAGCATGGGCAAGTGCGACTG
>JBCKPM010000122.1:0-4640 GCA_038901675.1 Usitatibacteraceae bacterium
CCCATCGAGGCGATTAGAATGGGCAGTGACTACTTGGTGATCGGTCGGTCGATCACCACAGCGAGGGATCCGATTGCTGTCCTCACAACCATAAACGCATCATTGAAAGTTGCATTGGCATGAAATTGACCGTAATCGGTACCGGCTACGTTGGACTTGTCTCGGGCGCCTGCTTGGCGGACGTTGGCAACCAAGTGCTTTGCCTTGACCTGGACGCAAAGAAAATTGATTTACTGAAATCCGGGGGCATCCCGATCTATGAACCAGGATTGAAAGAACTTGTTGCCAGCAACGTAGCCGCCAGCCGCTTGAAGTTCACGACCAATGTTGAAGAAGGGGTCGCGTTTGGCGACTTGCAGATCATCGCCGTAGGCACGCCGCCTGGCGAGAACGGCTCTGCCGACTTGCAATACGTCGTCGCGGCGGCGCGCAGTGTTGGCCGCCATATGACCAGCCCAAAGATTGTCATCGACAAGTCGACCGTACCGGTGGGAACTGCCGACAAAGTGCGTGAAGCCATTGGCGAAGAGCTGGCCAAACGCGGCATCAACACGTCGTTTTCGGTGGTCGCTAATCCCGAATTTCTGAAAGAGGGCGCGGCGGTTGAGGACTTCATGCGTCCTGATCGCATTATCATTGGCGCGGACGATGTCGGCGCCATCGACACCATGCGTCGGCTCTACGCGCCATTTCAGCGCAACCACGATCGCTTGATGGTCATGGATGTTCGATCGGCCGAACTGACCAAGTACGCGGCGAACGCCATGTTAGCAACGCGAATTTCGTTTATGAACGAGCTGGCACTGCTCGCCGAACGACTGGGCGCGGATATCGAGTCGGTGCGCAAGGGCATCGGCTCGGACCCGCGCATCGGTTACCAGTTCTTGTATCCGGGTGTTGGCTACGGCGGATCGTGTTTTCCGAAGGATGTGCAAGCGTTGCAGCGAACCGCAAGCCAGGCCGGTATGGAGTTGAAACTCCTTGGCGCCGTTGAACGTGTGAATTACGCGCAAAAACATGTGCTCACGCAAAAAATCGTGCGTCAGTTTGGTGAAGACCTCAGCGGAAGAACCATCGCCGTGTGGGGATTGGCGTTCAAGCCAAATACCGATGACATGCGCGAAGCGCCGTCGCTGGTGTTGCTTGACGACCTGACAAAGCGTGGGGCCAACGTCATGGCGTTCGACCCGGTGGCCATGACAGAGGCGCGCCAAATGCTGGATGGCAATGCCAAGATCAAATTTGCCGACAGCGCGATGGCTGCGCTCGCCGGTGCCGATGCGCTTGCGATCGTGACGGAGTGGAAGACATTTCGAGCGCCTGATTTCGGCGCGATGAAGGCGGCATTGAAGTCCCCGATCATCTTTGATGGGCGCAATCTTTACGAGCCGAGCGCGATGGTCGATCTCGGCTTCCAGTACTTTCCAATTGGTCGTAAGCAAGGCACGCAGGTATGACCCTCACGCTTCCAAACTGTACCAACGCGAGGGTGCTGGTGGTGGGCGACGTGATGCTCGATCGCTACTGGTTCGGCGAAGTGTCACGCATCTCGCCCGAAGCGCCGGTACCGATTGTTCACGTTAAGAAAACCGAGGAGCGTCCGGGAGGTGCAGCCAACGTGGCGCGCAACATCGCCTCACTTGGTGGGCACGCAACGTTACTGTCCGTGGTGGGCGACGATGAGCCTGGACGCATACTTGCGAAACTACTTGAACAAGATCGGGTCGCTACGCACTTTCATAAGGACGCTTCGCTGCCAACGACGGTCAAACTGCGTGTCATCGGACGACAGCAGCAGCTGATGCGCATTGACTTCGAGACGCCGCCGTCGCGCGAAGTGCTCGAGGACAAACTCGATGATTTCGAATCGATGGTTGACGCGCATGATGTGGTGATTTTGTCGGACTATGGCAAGGGTAGCTTGACGCACGTGACTAAGATGATCGACGTGGCCAAGCGCCACGGCAAGCGGATCCTAATTGACCCGAAGGGCGACGACTACTCCAAGTATCGCGGCGCGACGTTGCTCACGCCAAACCGTGGCGAGTTTCGTGACGTGATGGGAAAATGGCGTGACGATGCTGATTTGGCGCAGCGCGCCGAGAAATTGCGCGACGATCTTTCGCTTGAGGCGCTGCTGGTCACACGCTCGGAGGAGGGGATGTCACTGTTTACCGCTACTGAAGTGCTGCACGAACCGACCCAGGCACGCGAAGTATTCGATGTCTCCGGTGCTGGCGATACCGTCATTGCGACATTGGCGCTCATGCTCGCCGCGGGTGCATCCATGTCGACGGCAGTTCGTATCGCCAATCGTGCCGCTGGTGTGGTGATTGGCAAACTGGGTACGGCAACCGTGTCCGCCGAAGAACTATCGGCTGCATTGTAGGATTGAAGAGACGCTTTTTCCACGGATGAACACTGATGAACATTGCTCAAGTCAGTTTGGGAGTCGCACTCGCTGTGGCTTTGCACCGAAATTGTCAGTGGATTACAACCGTGGACTTTGCAAGGCGTTATCCGTGTTCATCTGCGTTCATCTGCGAACCACGCCGATTTCGACATTAGACGTGAGCTAACCAATGACCTACATCGTCACCGGCGCGGCCGGCTTTATCGGCAGCAATATAGTCAAGGCACTCAACGAGCGCGGCATACGCGACATTGTAGCGGTCGACAATCTGTCACGCGCGGACAAGTTCTTGAACTTGGTCGATTGTGAAATCGCCGAGTACGTCGACAAAAAGGACTTCCTGTCGGTCGTCGAGTCAGGCGAGTTGTCGGGCGACATTGACGCCATATTTCATCAGGGCGCTTGTTCCGACACCATGGAGACCGACGGTCGCTACATGATGGAAAACAACTATCGCTATTCGCTTTCGTTGTTTGAGTGGGCGCTGGAAGAAAGTGTACCGTTCTTATACGCGTCATCCGCATCGGTGTATGGCGCAGGCACCACATTCAAGGAGGCGCGGGAGTACGAGTCGCCACTAAACGTCTACGGCTACTCCAAGTTTTTGTTTGACCAAGCGGTACGTGCACGAGTCGGAAATGACTTCGCGCAAGCGCCATCGCAGATTGCCGGGTTTCGCTATTTCAATGTTTACGGGGCGCGTGAATCGCACAAGGGGCGCATGGCGTCGGTGGCCTACCACTTCTTTAATCAATACCGCAGCAACGGCAAGGTGCGGGTATTCGAAGGCAGTGATGGCTACGCTGACGGTGACCAGCGCCGTGATTTCGTGTCGGTCGAAGACGTGGTCAACGTTAATCTGCATTTTCTCGATCACCCCGATGCCTCCGGTATATTCAATCTCGGAACCGGGCGCAGCCAGACCTTCAACGACGCGGCAGTCGCAACGGTGAATGCGTGTCGCGCACTCGACGAAAAGCCCCCCCAGTCTCTAGCAGAAATGCACGCCGCCGGTACCATCGAGTACATCGCATTTCCGGATGCGTTACGTGGCAAGTACCAAAGCTTCACCGAAGCCGACCTCACAAATCTGCGCGCGGCCGGCTATGTTGCGCCGTTCTTGTCGGTCGAGCAGGGCGTCGCGAATTACATCCCTTGGTTAGCGTTAGCGGAAAAATAGGCCCGCCGTCACCGCGCCTGTCAACCGCGCGCCGTTGCTCGCGTTTTGGAGTTGTGGCAGCGTTGATATCAAGACCACATTCCGCTTCTTGAGTGAACTTCTAACCGCAACACGACCCATGGGGATAGACATGAGGAAACTGATCGCAGTGCTGGTGGCATTTTTGGCGATGATCAACTTCGCCTTCGCCGCCGTCAATGTCAACACCGCCACCAAGGCGGAACTCACCACGCTTAATGGCATTGGTGAGGCCAAGGCGCAAGCCATCATCGACTACCGCACCAAGAACGGTCCGTTCAAGTCGACGGCCGATCTGGATAAAGTGCCGGGTATCGGCGAAGGCATCATCAAGAAAATCCAGAAGGACGTGACTTTCTCCGGCAAAACCACTGTCGCAAGCGCGCCTGCGAAGACCGAGGCCAAACCCGCCGCACCGGCCACGAGCGCGGCACCGGCCAAAGCCGACGCGAAAGCAGCGGCAGCCGTGGCGCCGGCCAAGAAAGACGACAAAGCCGCCGACACCAAGAAAGCGCCAGCCAAGGACGATAAAAAGCCGGATGCCAAGGTCGAAAAGAAACCTGAGGTGAAGGCAGACCCCAAGGCAGAACCCAAGGCGGATGCAAAGGCCGACAAGAAGTCTGACAAGCCAGTTAAAGACGAGAAAAAAGACGACAAGAAAGTCGACGCCAAAAAAGACGAAGCGCCAAAGAAATAATCTCACCCTTCACACGGCAAAGCCCCGCGATTGCGGGGCTTTTTTTGCGCACGCTAGGCGCGGTTGCGCACGAACTCGGTCTCGATGGCAACGCTGCCGACCAAGGTCTGAACCACGACACAGTAGCGCTCAGTCAGTTTTTGAAGTGTACCGAGTTGCAGGTCATTGGCGTCGGTGGCGATTCTAAATTGCAACCGAATGGCGGTGAAGCCGACAGCAGTCGTTTTGTCCACGCCGAGTGTGCCGCGGAAATCCAGGTCGCCTTCGGCGCTCACCTGCACGTCACGAATCGTCACGCCGATGGCAGTCGCGACGGCGGCAAGTGTGACGCC
>JBCKPM010000123.1:0-4580 GCA_038901675.1 Usitatibacteraceae bacterium
TTGTCGGCACACTGGAGCGATTCAAGCGCAACATCTCAATCGACAACATTGAGAAAATCGCACACGCTCTTGGAATCCCGTCTCACGAATTGATGAACCCGAGCCTTGCGCAAGAGCGCGGATTCGATACATCGCTGCTGCGTGCACCACGGAACGCTAGGCCATACCCAGTTTCACGCCGACAAGCGACTAAGAAGACCCGCTAGTTGCTGCGTCTAAACACCTCCGTTGGCGCGTCTAAACACCTCATTGGTGCCATCGGCGCACCATCCGTTTGCCAACCTCCGTGAATTACTTGATTGGCCGTTGTGGTGCGTTGTGGTCACGGAAATTCGATGCCGCAAGTGTTGTGATGTTGCCGACCGTTTTATCCATCAGGCGGCAGGTCATTTGGATGTCGATTTAGCACAATGAGTCGCTTGCGCACTGCCACCTCAAAGGGTTCGCCAATTGTGGCTTCAGCCTCCTCATGTTCTTGCCTCCGAGAGGTAGACGCGACGAGCGGACTACTTGTCTCACTGAGAGGGAATTCGTCCGCCGACTCAACTTCATTCGAAGCGTGTGTAGTCCAGCGTGGCGCTGTTGCCTATCGTTTGCCGTTAGTGTAGCGTCGCAAGCGGCGCGTTGCAGGTTTTGCCTTTAGTCGGAGGAACAATGAAAAACATTGCCTTGATTCTATTCTTGGTTACATTACTGGCCGGTTGTGGAAACTCATGTGAAACTGATCCTTAATGCCAATACGAGGTCTGCATGAAAATTAAGCAGGAAATGCAAAAGCAAGGGAGAAAGGTTGGCGATACGATGCAGTGCACAAGATAGCGTGGCGCTGAGCCCTTGACCGATAGCGTTCGCATGCAATAGACTGGATACATCTAAGGTCTGATCGGCGATGGCTTCAGCAATAACTAAAATTAATTAGGGAGAACTCCAATGCGTCTTTCTCACAGCGTGCGGTTTTTGGCAATTTTGTTTGTGACTGCCTTATGTTCGACTTTTGCATCGGCGCAGACGCCACCCGCGCCGGCGGTTGGCGAAAAGGTTGACGAAAAGGTTGAAGAAATCGTCATAACGGCGCGCCGCGTGAACGAGCTACTCTCGCGCGTCCCCGCTTCAATTACGGCAATTTCGGCTGATACCATCGCCAAGACCGGTATCAAGAATGCTCAGGACTTTGTCGCACTGACGCCTGGCGTGACCATTGTCACGGGCTCTGCCGAAGCCGGTGACACGCAAATCAACATTCGCGGACTCAACGGTGCCCGTGATGCCGAAAGCTCGGTTGCGCTGGTGGTCGACGGCATCCTGAAAACGAATTCTGCGGCGATCAACCAGAAGCAGGGCACGCTGAGACAGATTGAAATTCTCAAGGGGTCGCAGGGCGCGCTATACGGACGCAACGCGGCGGCGGGCGCGATCGTCATCCAGACGCTGAAGCCCGGCAACAAGCCCGACGCGCAAATCACCGCAAGCTACGCCCAACAAAACACATTTAACGGCAGTGGTTATTACTCGGCACCGATCAGTGATCGCGTTGGTTTCGTGCTGTCCGGCGATTATCACAAGACCGATGGTTTTTACAAAAACGTATTCCTTAACCAAAACGTCGTCGATAACCAGAAATCCGGGAACATTCAAGGTCGTCTGGTTGCCGACTTGGGCAGAGCAACTACGCTAGACGCCAAGCTGCATTTCGGCAAGCTGGAGGGCGCATCGATCAACTTCAACAGCTCGTTTCACTTGCCGAATTTTGCCGCAGTCAATCCTGCGTTCTTCGAGGACGTAAACAAGCATCCATTCAACTATTACGGCAATATCGTTCCCACCAATAGTCAGCGCACTTCGGAAGCTTCGGTCAAGATCGACCACGATTTCAGCAATATGACGATGACCGCTTGGGCGGCTTACAGCAACATCAAGAACGACCTGTCGGCAGACGGAACGTCTGCCGATTTCGCCCGGTATATTTCTCCCGCCCTCGGCGCGCCGAGCAATCCGACAAACCTCGCCGTGCAAAACAGGTGTTTTGCATCGACGGCCGCGTTGACAGGTTTCAGGGTTAATCAGCCCGGTTTTGTCGGTGCTATCCCGGTTCCATTTATTTTTGCGCCAGCCAGCGGTTCAACGTTCGGTGCTTACTCTCCTACAACCTGTGACGGCACCCAGTATCAATCGCGTAATCAGAAAGACTTCAGCGCGGAAATTCGGTTCGCCTCATCGGGCAATGGTCCGCTCAATTGGCAGGCTGGTGCCTATTACCTGAATATCAACCGCGATGTCGGCGTCAGCTTGGGTGCGGATCTGGGCTTAGGCGTTGTGAGACAGCTTTACAATCCGCCCGGGTCGAATAATCCGACCTCGCAGCTATTTGCCGACAATTTCAAGACAGATGTCTACGCTTTCTTCGGCTCAATTGACTACAAAGTGTCCAACGACGTGCAGGTCAGCGCGGCGCTGCGTTACGACAGCGAGCATCGCAAGGTGCATAACCTCGTGCCCGTTGCCACCGACCCGATTACCGGTGGTCCGATCAATCCAGGCCAGGCATTTGGCTCGATCACCGACAAATCCGCCAACTTTAATCAGGTTCAGCCCAAGCTAACGTACCTCTGGGAATTCGCGCCCAAGAACAGCCTCTACGCCAACTGGGGCGTGGGTTTCAAGTCGGGCGGTTTCAACAACCAAGGCTCGGCTGCTATCGTGCAGCAGAATTTCAATACCGCGCCGAGCGCTAGCAACCCGACGACGATCCGCGCCGACGTGACTATTAGCGACAAATATCGCAAGGAAACATCAAGTGCGTTCGAAGTTGGCCTGCGTGGCAACATGGGGCCAATAACCTATGACCTCGCCGGTTTCTATACGCGGGTCACCGACATGCAATTCTTCGAGTTTTTCGTCGGTGGGTTCGGCCTGTTGCGCGTGGTCTACAATATCGACAGGGTGGATCTCAAGGGCGTGGAACTCAACCTCAACACTAAGATTGCCAAGAGCTGGTCGCTATTTGCATCGTATAGCCTCAACGACTCGAATATCAAGGCAAATAGCTCGCGCCCGTATACGGTTGGTAACAAGTCTCCCTACACTGCGGACTACACCCTAAACCTCGGCACCCAGTTTGAAATGCCGGTGGCCGATGGTACGAAAGCGTTCTTGCGTACCGATTATCGCCTCACCGGGCCGACCTTTTTTCATACGGTGCAGAACACGACCGCAGCCAATGATCGACCGACGCTCTTCAGTGGCTTACTGCCGATCTCGGCGTTGGCGTTGCCAGCGGCGGTAGGTAACGCCCGCTACAATGCTTCACGCCGCGATGCATTCGGCGTGTTCAATTTGCGCGTTGGCTTGGAAAGCAAGGTATGGAAGCTCACCGCGTTTGCCAACAACCTTCTGGACAAGAAGTATCTCAACGAGGTTATACCGGCAATCGAATTTGGCGGGTCATTCATCTCGCCCGGCGCACGGCGGCAGGTGGGGGTGGAAGGCAGCTATAAGTTCTGACCCGGGCTTGGGTACGAGGTTTGCTGCAAAGCCTGATGTGACCGACTCGTCCCATTGAGGGGCGAGTCGGTTTTGCGTCAGCGTTCAGGCTGCCTTGACATTTCTGGCGGTAAATACGGGTGTCTTGGGCGGCGGCAGGAAGGTTTCGGCCAAACAGCGCGACTTGAGTTCGTCGATCGTGCCGCCGCGATTGAACAGTGACGTGGCTGGCTGGCGCACGGCAGCCATCTCTGCGCGCAGCGCCCCGGTCGCGCTGTCATCTAGCGAGAAGTCAGAACGCACGACCACACCGTATCGACGCGCCCCGGCAAGCGTCACCAGCCCGCCTGCACAGTCGGAGGCCACGCGCTCAGCGGGACGCTTCAGCGGATCGCCCCAGCCACCGCCACCCCAAGTGTTGAAATGCAGCACGTCGCCAGACAGAACCTTGACGCGGTCGCATTTGGACGGCAACCATGTCGATGAGCCGTCGGCACGGACAAGCTGTTTACTGCTGCGCGCGCCGGGTTCGCCACCATTTACTCCCCACGGATACGTCAGCCAGCGGTCATCATGAATCGAGATTTCACCGGCTTCGAGAAAGCAATACGCCGTATGCACGCCGTTGCCGCCGCGGTGCTGGCCGGCACCGCCAGAATCGGGAATGGATTCGTAGACGTCGATACGCAACGGAAAATAGGCTTCGAGGTATTCGTTCGGGACATTGGTGAACGATGGCCATAGCGAGTGTCCATCCGGGCCGTCGCCAGCGGGGCGACCCGGAATACCGCCGAAACCGATCTGGAATAGCTGGTACCACTCATTGCGCCCATCGACGCCCGAGTACATCAAATGCGGGCTATCGGAAAAACCGGCGGCATTCAGCGCTTCGGGCGCACCTTGGCCAAGTAGCCCGCCCATGACGTCAAAGATGCGCCCGAGCAAATGCGTGCGGCAGGACAACGCGGCGGGGCGGCGCGGTTTGAGGATAGAGCCCGCCGGGATGTGCACTTCGATCAATTCGTAAAAGCCGTCATTGAACAATATCTGCGGATCGAACAGATTGATAAAAAATGCACCGAGAAACATCTTGAACATTT
>JBCKPM010000124.1:0-4422 GCA_038901675.1 Usitatibacteraceae bacterium
AGCAGTGACCCCCGTAATAGTCGGTGCGCCGGGGGCGGTGATGCCGCTGTCGCTACCAACCAGCTTCCAGGCAAGGTTGGGTTCGAGATAGACGCTGCCGCTGCTGATGACCGCGGTGCCATTCAACAGGTACATGAACACTGCACCGGTGGTGTCGTTGCGATACAGCAAGTCGGCCTTGCCGTCGCCGTTGTAGTCGCCCAGACCGGCAATCTTCCAGGCCAGATTGGCTACCGTGACGATGAAGCCGCCGCCGGTGCTGACGTTGCCGTTCATGAAGTAGATGTAGGTGGCACCGGTGGTGTCATTGCGGTAGAGGATGTCGGCTTTGCCATCTCCGTTAAAGTCCGTGACGCCGGCAATCTTCCAGGTGAGGTTGGCCACCGTGGGACCGAAACCGCCGCCGATGGTCGCGGCACCGTTCACAAAGTAGACGTAGGTCTCTCCGGTGGTGTCGTTGCGGTACACAAGGTCGGCCCGGCCGTCGCCGTTCATGTCGGCGATGCCGGCAATCTTCCATGACAGGTTGGGGACCGTGATCACAAAGCCGCCACCGGTGCTGCTGGCGCCGTTCATGAAGTAGACGTAGACCTCACCCGTGGTGTCGTTGCGGTACACAAGGTCAGCCTTGCCATCACCGTTCAAGTCGGCCAGACCGGCGATCTTCCAGGCTAAGTTGGCGACGGTGACCGTAAAGCCTTCTGCCAGAACAGCGTTTCCGCTCATCTGGTAGAGGTAGGTCGCGCCGGTCACCGCATGGCGATAGAGGATGTCGGCCTTACCATCGCCGTTGAAGTCGGCTACCCCGGCGATCTTCCAGTTGAGGTCGGCCACCGTCATGGCGAAACCGGAGACAGGACCGGCACTCAGACCATTGAAGCCTACCAGATACACTTGGCCGGTAGTGTCGTGGCGGTAGAGCATGTCGGACTTGCCGTCGCCGTTGAGGTCGAAGGGTTTGGCGGTGGTGGTGCCTGACGTGGGAGTGACGTTACCGGATGCAGCGGATGCACTACCAGTTCCTGCACTGTTGGTGGCACTCACCGTACAGGTGTAAGCCACACCATTGGTGAGGTTGCTCACCACAATCGGGGAGTTGGCTCCGGTGTTGGTGCGGGTGGTTTGACCTGCCGCGCTGCACGATGCGGTGTAGCTGGTGATCGCGGAGCCGCCATTGTTGGTGGGGGGGGTGAAGGACACCGTGACGGAACCAGCGCCGGGGCCGGCACTCACGGTGACGTTGGTGGGGGCGGTCGGCGCGGATAGCGCAATAACGGACTGACCAACCGCTAGGAAACCGAGGCTCGTCGAATTGGCGCTATCGCCACTGTATTCTGCACTGATGGCACGCGGTATTGAGGTTGTAGACGTATAAGTCGTCAAGCACGTCGCAGATCCCGAAACAACAGCAACCGCGTCGCAGCCGACGATCACGTTCCCCGACTCGCGGAACTGGACCGTGCCGGTGAGCGCTGTGCCAGTCACCGTTGCCGTAAACGTTACGTTGACATTGACGTACACTGGGTTAGTACTCGATACGACCGAAGTCGTGGTACTCACACCGAACGGGAAAACCACGGATACCGGTGCGCTACGAATACCACGGGTCGTTGCAAGCTGACCAGAAGTGTTGCTACCCCAGCAAATGGTCGCACCGCTTGCCGTCGCGCACGTGTGCGCGGCACCGGCTGAGATTGAGGTGACACCAGCGCCTGCCGGAATGACATCGACAGGAACGTTGCTAGAGACCAAGTCGTTGTTACCCAATCTGCCTGCGCCATTCGCGCCCCAGCATCGCACGCCACCATTCACAATCGCGCACGTATAGTTAGACCCCGCAGACAGCGCGGTCACGCCGCTACCAGCCGCAATCGCTGAAATTGGAAAGCTGCTAGAGCTAAACAAACCGTTGCCCAACTGACCACTAAAGCCAGAACCCCAACACTGCACGCCACCGTTGACGATGGCGCAACTATGGGTGCTACCGGAAGAAACTGCAGTGACCCCACTAACTGCGGCAATCGTCTGAACAGGCACATTACTTTGTGTCGTGCTGTTATTGCCCAGTTGGCCACCGCCGTTCCACCCCCAGCACTGAACGCCACCATTCAGCACAGCACACGTATGAAACGAACCAACCCCGACACTGGTCACACCCGCCCCAGCCGGGAAGGTCTGAATAGGCGAGCTAACGGACGTCGTGCTGCCAATCCCTAGCTGCCCATTGCCGTTCGACCCCCAACATTGCAACCCACCGCCAGCAACGGCACACGTATGAAATCCACCTGCGTTCCTCGAAATCGACGTAACGCCAGATCCTGCCGGAATCGCCGGTACGGGTACAAAACTTGACGAAGAACTGCCGTTGCCCAACTGCCCCACGACGCCATTTCCCCAACACTGCACACCGCCGTTGATCAGAGCACACGCTGCAACATTGCCAGCCGCTACTCTGACCGCGCCACTACCCGCTGGAATTGCTTGGATCGGCGTGGCGCTGAATAGGCCACCAGTATTGGTCGTCAGCTCGCCACTTGCATTGGATCCCCAGCATTGCACGCCGCCATTCGCCACCGAACAACTATAACTATTGCCTGCGCTGGCATCAGTGCTGCCACTGCTCGGCGCGAGCACGGTCATCGGCACCAGACTTTCGGCGGGGTCGCCGTCGCCCAGATAAGCGCTGTCACCGTTCACACCCCAGCATTGCAAATTGCCGTTGACAAGGGCACAAGCGTTGCTTGCACCGACAGCCAGTGAGGTGACGTTACTTGACGCGGCGATCGTCTGTACCGGCACGGTGCTCATAGTTGGCGAGAAACTCCCGATTCCAAGCCGACCGGCTTGATTATTTCCCCAACACTGCACACCACCACCGACAATCGCACAACTCGTATTGCCACCGACCGAAATTTCCGTTGCCCCACTACCAGCGGGGATCGCCTGCACAGGCACAGTACTTTGGGTTGTGCTGTTGTTACCCAACAGACCGTTGAAGTTAGCTCCCCAACATTGAACCCCGCCATTAACGACCGCGCAGCTATGTGAGCTGCCCGCAGATACGGCCGTGGCCCCACCACCTGCGGTAATCGCCTGAACAGGCACAGCGCTTTGGGTTGTGCTGTTGTTACCCAACTGACCGTTGAAGTTAGCTCCCCAACACTGCACACCACCATTGACGACCGCGCAGCTATGCGAACTGCCCGCAGATACGGCTGTCGCCCCGGTGCCCGCGGTAATCGCCTGAACTGGTATCGAGCTTTGGGTCGTCGAGCCGTTGCCTAACTGCCCGTTACCATTGAATCCTGAACACTGCACACCGCCGCTGATGACCACACAGGTATGGGAACTGCCGGCTGAGACAGTCGTCACACCACTCGCGGCCGCGATGCCTATCGTGGGCACGAATGAAGAACCAGTTGCGCCACTACCAAATTGACCCGAGAAATTGTTACCCCAACACTGGGTACCACCATTCGCGACTGCACATACGTGACTGGATCCCGCTGAAATTGCACTGACACCGCTCCCCGCAGGAAGGATTGCCACTGGTACCAACGCAGCTTTCAAACTATTGTTTCCGACTTGGCCGGAGCTATTGAGACCCCAACACTGCACCCCGCCATTGACGATGACACATGCAGAATTACCAACGGCGACTGCACTCATGCCAGCCGGTTGAGTTGCTGCGTAGCGGTTGAGCCTGAACGTGGATGTCAAATTGGATGTGCCGACGCTATTGGTTGCGGCAATTGACAACGTGTAGTTACCCAGCGCTGCCGTGGTGGTTCCGCTGATGTTGACGATGCCGTTGCCCGCATAGCTCGCGGTGAGCCCTGCTGGAAGGCCGGTGACAGTGACAGATGTTGGCGACGGAAAGCCTCCCAACAATATCTGGCCACTGTAACTTGCACCGACATTCGCACTCGGTGCAGACGGCGTCACCAGTTGTGGAACGGATGGAGCCGACACGGTCACAGAAGTCGCGCCGCTAGACTCGGCATTGTTTGCGTCACCCAGATAGCTTGCGATGAGGTTTCTCACACCATTGCCCAGAGTCGTCGTCAAGCAACCCGCACTTCCCGCAGAAAGTGCCAGCGCGCCGCACCCACTAATAGTGACGCCGCCATCGGTAAAGCCAACCGTGCCAGTAGGCGATGCACCGGTCACGGTTGCCGTCAGCGTGACGCTAGCGCCTGATGCAACCGTTGACGCCGATGCGCTGAGCGTGGTGCTCGATGCGGGGCGTGGGAAGACGACCGGCGTGGGTTGCCAGTAAATACCGAGCGATGAGGCGAGTTGGCCGGAACCATTGCTGCCCCAGCAGACCATGCCGCCATTGACGACTGCGCAGGTCTGGTTTGAACCTGCCGCAATCGATGTCACGTTGCTGCCAGCAGGAATTATTTGTACAGGTGTGGA
>JBCKPM010000125.1:0-4404 GCA_038901675.1 Usitatibacteraceae bacterium
CCGGTTCAACGGGAACGGCTTTGATTGGCGCGCCATGCTCGGTTGAACATCAACCGCGCAATTCGCCGAAACTCAGAGCAGGATTGGTCGAGCATAAAGACTAACCAAATGACCGATACCGCATTTCTCTTCAACTTGTAGATCCAAGAGTGACATCATGAAACGTACTTACCAACCTTCCGTTGCGCGTCGCAAGAAAACCCACGGCTTTCGTGTTCGTATGGCGACAGTCGGTGGCCGCAAGGTCATCAACGCCCGTCGCGCCAAAGGCCGCGCGCGTCTGGCTGTTTAAGTCTCATCCACACCAAAGGTTACCCTCGCACCATGCGGCTTGCCTCCGCTGAGGTAAAGCGATTGCTCGCGCACGGCCAGCGCACTAGCGCGTCGGTCGCCGACATCGTTTTTTCCAGCCGCACGTTGATACGCGACCCGGCCATCCGCGCTACGCAGGCGGTACAACCGACGTCGCGCCTCGCTTTAGCGGTGGCAAAGCGCCATCTGTCGCGCGCGGTGGATCGCAATCGCGTCAAACGCATTCTGCGCGAGGCGTTTCGCCATCACCCTATTCGCGAGGCCGGCGTTGACGTGCTGGTCACATTGGGAGCTGCGCCCAACACCGTCGCCGGAAACGCGCGCCGCAAGGATGCGACGCAACGAATTAGGGCGGCTGCGATTGCGCTGTTGACTAAAGTCGCGACGCGTAGCAGGGCGCGCTAGTGTCGGATTTGTCGCCCATGTTGTCGCCCATGTTGTCGCCCATAGCGCGCCTGCTGTTGTGGTTGATTCGCGCCTACCAATATGTACTGAGCCCGCATTTCGGCACGCAGTGTCGGTTTGCCCCCACTTGTTCCTATTACGCCCTTGACGCCGTGAAAAAACACGGCGCGCTCAAAGGTGGTTACCTGACGACGCGTCGCCTGTTGCGCTGCCACCCTTGGCATGCCGGCGGGTTCGACCCTGTACCTTAACCCTTAAACTGAAATTGCACCCCATGGACACCCAACGCATCATTGCGCTGATCATATTTTCGTTCTCCGGACTGCTGCTCTGGGAAGCGTGGCAAAAGCAAAATAAAACGCCGGTCATGCCACCCACACTGGTGATCGAACAGGCGCAAAAGACCCCGCAATCGGCACAGCCAAACCCAGTCGCAAACAGCGCCGCACTGGTGCCCACGCCGTCGGCGGACGTGAAGGCGGGATCCGGCTCGACCACAACCCCGGCTGCCGCGCCAAGCGCTGCGACCAAAGTTGTGTCGGTGCGCACCGATCTGTTGGCCGTCGATCTCGACGCGACCGCGGGCGACCTTCGCAAGGTCGTGCTGATCAAACACACCGCGCGCGGGGACGCGACGCGGCCGTTCGCCTTGATGCACGAAAAAGTGGGCCATTACTTCATCGCTCAATCTGGCCTACTGGGAGACGGGCTACCAAACCACACCAGCAAATGGGTGGCCTCAGGCGATAGGTTTGACCTAGGTGGTAGCGACAAGATTGAGGTCGCCTTTACCAACCACGACGCCCCCGGGGTGACGGTGACCAAGGTATTGACGTTTCGCCGCGGCAGCTATGTGATTGATGTGCGCTACGACGTCAAAAATGACAGCGCAGCACCGCTGGCACCGAAAGCCTACTTCCAGTTTGTGCGCGACGCGAATCCGCCTGAGGGTGAGAGCTCGGGCAGCAACCCGTTTACCGGCATTGCAACCTTCACTGGCCCGGCGATTTACACCGAGCAGCTCAAGTTCCAGAAGGTGGCCTTCAGCGACATCGACAAAAACAAAGCCGAACACGCCAAGGCGGCCAGTGACGGTTGGATTGCCATGGTTCAGCACTACTTTGTCTCGGCATGGTTGCCTGCGGGCACGGGCGCGCGCGAATTCTTCACCAAGCGCGTCACCGACACACTGTATTCGGCGGGCGTCATCGTTCCGGTGGTCTCCGCCGGGGCGGTCGCGGGCAGCATTGCGCCAAACACCGCGGCGAGTGTTTCCATGTCGTTGTACGTCGGCCCGCAAGAGCAGGAGAAGCTGAAAGCACTCGCCCTGGAGCTCGATCTCGTAGTGGACTACGGCTGGCTCAAGACGCTTGCCTACCCGATGTTTGTGGTGCTGTCGTTTATCAATAATCTGACCGGCAACTGGGGCTGGACCATTATCGTGTTCACCATCTTGTTGAAGCTGGTGTTTTTCCCGTTAAACCAAAAAGCCGGCAAATCGATGGCGCACATGAAAACGCTGATGCCGAAGATGGAGGCGCTGAAAGCGCGTTTCGGCGACGACAAGCCGAAGCTCAATCAGGCCATGATGGAGCTGTACAAGACCGAGAAGGTCAATCCGCTCGGCGGCTGCCTGCCGATTGTGATCCAGATCCCGTTTTTCATCGCGCTCTACTGGGTGCTGTTGGGCGCGGTCGAATTGCGCAATACCCCGTGGATGGGTTGGATCACCGACCTCTCGACGCCGGATCCCTACTACGTGCTGCCGGTGCTGATGGGTGTGTCAATGTTCATCCAGACCAAACTCAACCCGCAGCCGACCGACCCAATTCAAGCCAAGGTCATGACCATTCTGCCGATCGTGTTTTCGATCATGTTCTTCTTTTTCCCGTCGGGGCTGGTGCTGTACTGGACCATGCAGAACATTCTGGGTATCGCGCAGCAGTGGTATATCAACAAGACATTTAACCCGGCACCCGCTAAGGCAACAGCGGGCAAGCGCTAAACTGAACCGGCGGAGCGCATGCTGGGGCGAGAGGTTCCACGTGGAACAGCTTTCCTTAACCATGTTTAGCGCTCGTCGCCCTGTCGGGCTTAACTTGCTTCGCAAGTTAGCGAACGCCGCAAGGCGTCGAGCCGTTGTGGCTCCCGGCGCGGCTCTGCTAGGCTTCGTTGTCACGTGAAACCATCTCCTCCCACCGGTCGCCAAACCATCGCCGCCATCGCCACACCTGCCGGACGTGGCGGGGTCGGGGTGATCCGCATTTCCGGGCGTAACCTGTTGCCACTGGCAGAACGGTTGGTCGGCAAGACGCCCGAACCCAGAGCGGCCACACGTGCCACATTTCGTGATGCCCAGCAGGCAATCATCGACCAGGGGTTGGTCGTGTATTTCGCCGCGCCACGCTCCTACACCGGCGAGGATGTCCTTGAATTGCACGGCCACGGCGGTCCAATGGTCATGCAGGCGCTGTTGAAACGCTGCGTTGAGTTGGGATGCACGTTGGCGCGGCCAGGCGAATTTACCGAGCGCGCGTTTTTGAACGACAAGCTGGATCTCGCCGAAGCCGAGGCGGTGGCCGATTTGATTGACGCGGCCTCGGAGGAGGCGGTGAAATCGGCGGCGCGATCGTTGTCGGGCGAGTTTTCGGCGCGGGTCCACGCGCTGGTTGAACGGCTGGTGGAACTGCGGACGCACGTCGAGGCGTGTATCGATTTTCCCGAAGAGGAAATTGATCCCGCCGACCGCGCCGCACAACAAACGAAACTCGAGCAAATACGCGCACTTTGGAGCAATTTAGCCCGGGAAGCCAAGCAGGGCGCGGTGCTTCGCGATGGGCTTACCGTCGCGCTGATCGGACGCCCCAATGTTGGCAAGTCGAGTTTGCTGAATTGTCTGGCGGGCGACGACATCGCGATTGTCACGCCGATCGCCGGCACCACGCGCGACCAAGTGCGCGCGACCATTCAACTCTCAGGTGTGCCGATTCATTTGATCGACACGGCGGGTCTGCGCGAAGCCAGCGACGAGGTCGAGCGTATCGGCATCGAGCGTACTTGGGCGGCGGTTGCGCGCGCGGGCGCCGCGTTGCTGATCTCCGAGGCGGGGCAGACCATGCCAGCGACCGAGGCGGCGATTGCGGCCAAGCTGCCGCCAGGATTGCCCACGCTGTGGGTGTACAACAAGGTTGATCTGTTTGGTCGGCCGCCGGGGCGCGGCACGGTGCCGGCAGATAGCGACAACAGCTGCTACCTCTCAGCGTTGACTGGCGAGGGCGTCGACGCTTTGCGCGAATGGTTGCTGGCGACGGCGGGCTGGCAGCCGAGCGGCGAGGGCGTGTTTATGGCGCGTGAGCGGCACTTGGTGGCGTTGCGCACGGCCGAAAGTCACCTTACCGGCGCCGCGTCGCGCACCACCCAATACGAGTTGTTCGCCGAAGAACTGCGCTTGGCACAGGTCGCGCTGGCGTCGATCACAGGCGAATTCACGCCCGACAATCTGTTGGGCGAGATCTTTGGCAAGTTTTGTATTGGCAAGTAGCGAGGAGTGTTTCACGTGGAACAACTTTCCTCGACCGCGTTTGGCTCCCGCCGCTATGCCGCTACGCTTCGTTGTTTCGTGAAACGCGCCGTGCTCCTCGCCTTCGTTGCCAGCGCCCCCGTATTCGCCACCACGCCTGAAAAGGT
>JBCKPM010000126.1:0-4291 GCA_038901675.1 Usitatibacteraceae bacterium
TCGCAAACAACGCCATCGATGCGTTGATCGGGCGAAAAATAGAATGACAAACACCAGCATTGGCGCGCACTTTCTAGCAAAAACGCTTGAAAAAGCGCACCAGCGCTGGAGTTTCATGTGGCTAACGCTACCACCTCAAAGCTGCCTGTCGGCCTTCATCGCCACCGCGCGCTCGAGGCGCGCCATTGAGGCGCCCCACTTCAGACCCGTCTCACGCGTGAGTCGCGCGCCCTCATCGCGACATGCGACGGCCTCGAGCGGAATTGCTTCACCGGTCGCCGCGAACGCGACGGCGTTGCCTTCGTCGTTGGCCGGCAGCACGAGCGCGCGACCAGCAAACGCATTTTCAAGCGTGCCGATCTGTTTGGCGTAACCGCGCGAGCGGCCGAATAAATTCACCGCCAGCAAACCGTGTTTGGACAAGCGCGCGCGACAGTCCGCATAAAACGTCGCACTGCCGAGTCCGCCAAATCGTGTGTTGTGGTCGTAACCATCGACGACGATCAAATCAAACCGCTTACGCGCCTCGCGCATTCAGGCGATGCCATTGGCAATCTCAATTTGGACGCGCGCCGCGTCGCGCGGCAAGCGGAGCATTTGCTCGCACACCCGTGGCACGGCGGGGTTGATTTCGATGACCGTTTGATGGCAGTGCGGTCGATGACGGTACAAGAATTTTATGACCGAACCCGCGCCAAGCCCGACTTGCAATACCGTTCGTGGCCATTCGTTGTCGAGCCGCAGAACGAGCGCCAGCATCAACTCGCGCGTGTATTCAAGCTCGAGTGACCACGGCCTGGCAATGCGCATCGCTCCTTGCACCCGCTCGGAACCAAAATGCAAAAAGCGCACACCTGCCGCATCCGAGGTTTCAATGCTGTGTGTCGGGGTCTTCGTCATGCCGAATTTTCCCACGAGTCGGCGCGCACCTCCGCAGCAGCGTAACCGATACCCGGTAGATTGACGAAACGACGCCAAGGGCGTATCTTTTCAACTGCGCCGATTTGACGATCAGCTTGCGGGCGCGGTCTCCGAAAAGTAGAACTTTCGGGGAAACCAACAAATACGGCTAAAGCGGCGATCTCGAATTTCTCACGAATTTTCCTGAAAGCCCGATAGCCCAAGCTGTCGGGCTTTATCGTTTTGGAAATTCGTTGAACCCCATGTACGCCACACCGCAACTCGCACACTTCACGGAGCCCCTCGCGCTGGCGAGTGGCGCGGTGCTGCGCGAGTACCATCTTGCCTTCGAAACCTACGGCACACTCAACGTTGACGGCTCCAATGCAGTTCTGATTTGCCACGCGCTCAATGCCTCGCACCACGTTGCGGGCACCTATGAAAGTGACGCAGACAATCGTGGCTGGTGGGACAACATGGTCGGTCCCGGCAAGCCGGTCGATACCAATCACTTTTTCGTTATCGGCGTCAACAATCTTGGCTCGTGCTTTGGCTCGACCGGACCGACCACGATCAACGCCGCGACCGGGAAAAAATGGGGCGCCGATTTTCCGCTGGTGACGGTTGAAGATTGGGTCGAATCACACACGCGGCTCCTCGATAGGCTCGGCGTCAAGACGCTCGCAGCGGTAATGGGTGGTTCGCTCGGCGGTATGCAGGCCTTGAGCTGGGCGATACGCTATCCGCAACGCGTGCGGCATGCGCTGGTCATTGCTGCCGCGCCCAACCTGTCGGCACAAAATATTGCGTTCAACGAAGTTGCGCGCCAAGCGATCATGAGCGACACCGCATTTCACGGCGGTGCGTTCGCCGAGCGCGGCGTGGTGCCCAAGGATGGCCTCACCGTGGCGCGCATGATTGGGCACATCACCTACATTTCGGATGATCAAATGGAAGCCAAATTTGGTCGGGGGCTGCGCGAGGGTCTGAAGTTTTCATTTGCGCCTGAATTTCAAATCGAATCGTACTTGCGGCATCAGGGCGAGAAGTTTTCCGAGTACTACGATGCCAACACCTACCTAAGAGTGACCAAGGCGCTTGACTACTTCGATCCCGCGCGTGATTTTGACGGCGATCTGGCACGCGCGTTCGTGCCCATCAGCGCGCGCGTGCTGGTCATTTCGTTCACCACCGATTGGCGGTTTTCGCCGGCGCGCTCGCGAGAAATTGTGAAAGCATTGCTCGATACCGACAAGGATGTGACCTATGCCGAGATCGACGCGCCGCACGGGCACGATGCTTTTTTGCTCGACAACGCGCAATACCACGCGGTGGTGCGGCGTTACCTTGGTGCCATCGACGGGGCGACGCAATGATTACGCGCGCTGACTTTGACATCATCAGCCAGTGGGTGCCGCCGGGTTCGCGCGTGCTCGATCTGGGTTGTGGGGACGGTTCGCTGATTCGCCACCTCGCCGATGCAAAGCAGGTCAAAGGCTATGGTGTCGAGAATGACGATTCCTCGTTGCTCAAATGCATCGACAATCGCGTCAGCGTTATTCAAACCAATCTCGAATCGGGCCTACAAGAAATTGCCGATCGTTCGTTCGATATTGTCATCCTTTCGCAAACCTTGCAGGCCATTAAACACACCGAAGCGGTGGTGGCGGAAATGCTGCGCGTCGGACGCGAGGCGATTGTGACGTTTCCAAATTTCGGTTACTGGAAACATCGCGTGCAAATCGCGCTCGCCGGAACAATGCCGGTGTCAGACGACTTGCCCTACGAGTGGTACAACACGCCGAACGTTCATCTGTTCACAATTACGGATTTTGAAAACTTCTGCGCCGCGCGTGGCTATCGCATCAACAACCGGCGCGTGCTGGCGCACGATCGCGAAGCCTTGCTGCTGCCGAATCTGACCGGCACGCTGGCCTTGTACAAGATATCGATACGCTGACGGCGCTGGGTTAGCTCGACACCAGCTGCTTGTGCGTCGAGATCGACATCAGCATGCCAAAGCCGATGCACATCGACAATATCGCCGTGCCGCCATAACTCATCAGCGGCAGTGGCACGCCGACTACCGGCAGGATGCCACTGACCATACCGATGTTGACAAACGCATAAGTGAAAAATGACAGCGTCAGCGCGCCGGCGAGCAATCGAGAAAACGTCGTTGACGCGTTCATCGCAATCATGAAGCCGCGGCCGATGACGATAGTGTAGAGCGTGAGCAGCAACAGCGTTCCGATCAGGCCGAACTCTTCGCAAAACACGGCGAGGATGAAGTCGGTCGAACGTTCGGGGATGAAATCGAGTTGTGCTTGCGAGCCATTGAGCCAACCTTTGCCGAGGATACCGCCGGAACCGATCGCGATGGTCGATTGGATGATGTGATAACCGGCGCCGAGCGGGTCTTGCGTCGGGTCGATCAAAGTGAGAATTCGCTCTCGCTGATAGTCGTGCAACAGATTCCACGCTACGGGCAGGACCGCGATGCCGGCAACAGCGGCGGCAATCAGGATGCGCCACGACATGCCGGCCAGAAAAATGACAAAAAATCCGGCCGAAAAAACGAGGATGGAAGTGCCTAGGTCGGGTTGGCGCATCACGAGGCCCGTGGGCAATAGCAGGATCAAACCGGCAATCGCATAGTCACGCCAACCGAGCCCTTCTTCTTTGCGATGAAAGTACCACGCCAGCAACAGCGGCATCCCGAGCTTCATGATCTCGGAGGGTTGAATGGTGACAAAGCCGAAACTAAGCCAGCGTCGCGCACCGTTGCGGATTTCGCCAAACAGCGCGACGCTGATCAGCAAGCACATGGCAACGATGTAGACCGGAATTGCGACGCGCATCAGCGTTTGCGGCGACGCGTTGGCGACAATCCACATCGCCACGAAGGCGACGGCGAAGTTACGCAGTTGACCGAAGGTGCGATCAAACGAATCGCCACCCGAGGCCGAATAGACCGACGCCAGAGACATCGCGGCGAGCACGACGATGACCACCGTCAGCGGGCCGTCGAGACGCCGCGTGGTGACATCGAACGCACGCTCAATCGCTGTCGCTAAGGTCATAGTTGCGCTTCTTGCGTTTTTCGGGGTCAGGCTTCTTGCCGAGCAGAAAATAATCAAACACCTCGCGCGCGATCGGCGCGGCGATACTGCCGCCGTGGCCACCGTTTTCAACAAGCAACGACAACGCAATTTTCGGATTGTCGGCCGGCGCATAAGCGATGAACAGCGCATGATCGCGAAAACGTTCTTTGACCTTGCGTTCGTCGTACTTTTCGCCCTGCTTCATCCCCACCACCTGTGCCGTGCCGGTCTTGCCCGCGATTTGGTAACTCGCGCCGATGGCGGCGCGCCACGCCGTGCCACCGGGC
>JBCKPM010000127.1:0-4268 GCA_038901675.1 Usitatibacteraceae bacterium
GGGATCATCGTAGTTCGCAATACAACGAAATTCCGGAAGGAGCACCGCGTATTCCGGGCTACGCGCTACGCGCGCTCATCTCGTTTTTTCTATCGCCGCAAGTCTATTGCTGTCGCTATGGCGTGAGTGGTAGCGACACCCGGATCACCACACCTGAACCATCGTCCCGATTCAACGCTTGGATGGTGCCGCGATGAAACTCCGCGACCAATCTTGCGATGTACAAGCCCAGTCCCAAGTGTCCATCGTTGTGCGGCCCTTGGCGCACGGAAATCATCGATTCAAACAACGATGACGCATCAGCGGGCAATGGTGGCCCGCCGTTTGAAACTTCGAGCATCGCGCGACCTGCTTCACTGGTGACGCACACTTCAACGGCGGTTCCAGATGTCGCAAAGTCGACCGCGTTTTGCACTAATTTATCGAGCAATTGGGCAAACGCATCCGGTACGCCCACGATCCACACCGAGCCCGCCGCGGCGTTAACCGTGAAGGTGTGCGACGCGAAGGCGAGGCGATAGCCTTCGACGCAACCCGCAACAATTTTTGCCAGATCAAACCGCTCCTGATCCGCGCCTTGCAACATGCGCTCAAGTTGCGTGGCTTCGGCCATACGCGAAATCAGCGTGGAGAGTCGGGTGACACCTTCGTCGGCGCGCTCGAGATACTTCAGATGATCCTGCGCTAGACCGGATGCGCGCAGATTGTCGAGCGACGAGCGCACCACGGCAACCGGCGTACGCAGCTCATGCGAGAGCCGCCCGGCGAGTTGCTCAAGGTAATGGTTGTAGCTTGCCTGACGCTCCACCATCGCCGCCATCGTGCGCGACAATGCGCCGATTTCATCGTGTTCATCGCTGGCGCGAATGACGCCCGTCGCGCGGCCATGGGCGTCCACTGCGGCGTTCGCCGCTTTTTGCAGTCGTGTGATGCGGCGCGACACGCCAAATGCAAACCAGAACAGCACAGCGCAAGCCACCATGAACACGGCCACGCTGACGGCGATGACCGATTGCGCCGCGCGACTGGCCAGCGCGCGCGGGCTGCTATCGCTTTGTTCAACGACGACCGCGCCGACCATGTTGTCGCCTTGCCAAATTGGCTCGGCCGCACTCAGCACGGCGATGCGCTGATTCGGCTGCGTGCGCCATTCAATGTTCGGCTGGCTCAGTAGTGCGCGCTCGGATTGCGCGAGCACAGCATCGCGCGAATCGAGGACGTCATCGGATACCACGTTGAATTTTGCGGTGAGGAGCCACCGCATCGCGTCGGCAATGCTGCGCTCGAATGCGCTCGGTGGCGGCGGTTCATACAGGGCACCGGCCAGTCCGCGCACATTGCCAGCAAGGTCAATCACCCACACACGCGCATCGCGTGCCACACCCTGATTGAGAATGCGCTCCACGGCGGCGTCCGGGACATATCGTGCGCCGAGGCTTGCGGCGATGCCGGCGTCACTGGCCGAAAACAGCGCAATGACGCGATCGCGTTCCGTGTCGCTAACGGGGGGCGTTTCACTATCAGCAACAGGCGATGCATGGCGACGCAACTGCAGGCCGGGACGATCCGATAACGATGCCGCGACCAGCTTGGCGGTGGCCACGGTCACTTGCTCTTGGCCGAAGCGCAGGTAGGTCGCGAGCTCGCGCACGAACACGAATCCGGACAGCGGAATCAGCAGTAGTAACAGCGAGGCCGCGACAAACTTGGCGCGCACGCTATGGCGAAATGGAACAGTAATCATACGGGGCTGCTGGTTTGTGGGTCTCCTCCCCTTCGACCAGCTCAGGGCAGGCTCTTTGGAAAAGGGAGGTTGGGAGGGATTTTAGGTGGTTGATGTTCGAAACGGGTCGTTTCTGCGGGTGCCGAAAATCCCCCTCAGTCCCCCCTTCGACCAGCTCAGGGCAGGCTCTTTGTCAAAAGGGGAAGGGAGCCCGCTTCTGTGGGCAAACACTGTTGGCGCAGCCAATCGCACCCCCATTACCCACGCCAACGATAGCCCATGCCGTACACGGTCTCGATGGCATCGAAACTGGCGTCGACCAGCTCAAACTTTTTGCGTATGCGTTTCATGTGCGAGGTGATGGTGTTGTCGTCAACGGTGAGTTCGGCCTCGCGCATGAGTTGATCGCGATTCTTTACATGGCCGACAAACTTCACCAGCGCATGCACCATCCAGAACTCAGTTACCGTCAGCACCACGTCCTGCTGCTTCCAGCTCACTGACATGCGATTGATGTCAAGCACCAGCGCGTCGCGGTGCAGCACGTCTTCGGCGCGTGACGGGGCGCGTTGCGCGTCGAGCCGACGAAATAGCGCCGCGATGCGCGCCGTCAAATGCGGCATCGAGACATCCTTGGTCACGTAGTCATCCGCGCCAAGACGTAACCCGGAAACAATATCAAAATCGCTATCGCGCGCCGACAGAAAAATAATCGGCAACCCCGCCGAGAGTGCGCGCAAGTCGCGACACAGCGTAAAGCCGCCGTCGATTTCGTCGCCCAGACCGATATCGATAATCGCCAAATCCGGCAGTGCTCCGCGAAACGCGGCTATGGCGCTGGCACGGTCAGCGTAGCCCGCAACATCGTAGCCATGTCGCTTGAGTGCATCGCTGTAGTTGGCGCGGATGGTGGGATCGTCCTCGACGATAGCAATGCGCTTTTGCATGAGTCCGTGTCTGTGGAAATTGACGACCCAATATACCGCACGCGTTTGTCGCGCAGGGGCAAAAATTCGGTCAGGCGCGTGACGCCACAACATTGCCACATTTGCACCAGACGCTCGACCGAATTGCTCGCATCAGCGGCCCAAATCGACGCGCTAAATCATCTCACGCAAGGCACTCGCGCCTGCGCCCACCTTCGAGGAGACTGACATGCGCTTTCAATGGACCCGCTCACCACAGCCAACTGAGGCAAGCGCGCAACACATGCCGTTTGTGGTTCAGGATTTGCTGAAGTTGTTCGCCTATGCGATCGCGGTGGGCATTGCTTTTAGTGCGCTCGCGGTTGCGGTGACGTTGGCGTTGTCACGGAATTCAGAAGCACAGTCGCGAATGTTCGAGCATCCATCGGTCGAAGGCAATCCATCGGCATTGCTGGCGGGCGAGGTTGAAGTGCTCGCGGACGGCGGGCAACCGCTGCACACTGACGGCGCGTCGGCGTCCGATGAACGCGATGTATCGCCGACACCGGGAAGTTTGTACATCGGGGACGGCTGTGGCAGCGAGGAATTAGTGGCCACCGAGCGCGAATGGTACGTTCGCATTGATGGCGCATTTGCCGATGTGCAAGTGATGCAGACGTTTGTGATGCCAGCAGGGAGCGAGTTCGTGCAAACAGAGGATGCATTGCTGTGGCGCGAAGCCGGGCCGTGGTTTCACGCGGTGCTGCCCGCAGGCGCGCAGTTTACCGACCTCAAAATCGATACGTCGCGCCATCGGTTGGTGGGTCGATTGATCGAGCCCCGTGAGAGCCCATTAACGGAAGCGGATCTGCTGGAGGTCGCCCAACGCCAAGCACAAACCAGCGGTGAAATTGGCGTCTATGCGCGCGACTGGGAAACCACGACAGTGCTGTCGTCCGATGTGTTGTTCGATGCACGCGCCGACGAAACCATTGTCGTCACCTACCGTTATCGCGTTGCGCTGGATCGTGTCGCCGGGGAATCGCTGCTGAGTCTCGTGCTCGACGGCGCTTCTGGCGACGAAGGGACAGACAGCCAGCCAGTCGTCGATGTGGATCGCATCGCACCGGCTGGTGCAGTGTGGCTCGAATGGATCCACAGCGCGCCGAGCGCCGTTGATCGGCTTCCGGACGGCGCCAGTATCGAGCGCAATCGCGGCGAAATAGCCGGCCTTGCTTGGGCGACGCCCCGCATCGCGCCCAACGAAAAATTTGTCATCGGCTGGCGCTAAGCGACTGCTCGACCGCCCTACCTCGGAGCGTGACGCCCGCTCGTTTGCAATCCTCCTCTTGCAAACGGGCGGGCGTCCTCTGGGCCAAGTCGCATGCGCGAGTTTGCGTGCCGGGCGTTGGCAACTCCCGGTATAGCAAAGTCGTTGATTGGCGCGCACTTTGGGAAACAAATGCCTGAAAGTCCGCGCCGTTGCTAGAGTTTTATAGAATATTCACGACCACACCGACCAGCGTATCGCCGCAAGCGTGCGGCGAATCATCGACTCGCCCGCAGCGTTTGGGCTAGAATCGGGGCAGGGGATTTTCACTTACAACAAGCAAAATTTTGGAGGCGTTATGTCGCTCAAG
>JBCKPM010000128.1:0-4108 GCA_038901675.1 Usitatibacteraceae bacterium
CGTTCAACTGAAGAATTCCTTAGTCAAAAACGCTTCCAGCCCCGCCGTGTCTTCCTTGCGCGCCGATAGCACAACGACGCGGCCGAGGCGAGGCGATTCCCAATTGAAGTTGCCTTGATAGTGCACCCGAATGAGGTCGATCATGCGCCGCACAATCGCCAACTCAACATCGCCGCCCTGCCCCGCATCGACTTCGATCAGTTCACTCTTGGCGTTGCTGCGATCATTGGTCCAGCCGCGAAATGAAAACGCGGCATAGCGCATGCCCTTGCTCTTGATCTGAAACACGCCGCTGGTGCCGTCGCGCGATTGTCCAAGCGTTTGTGCATTGCGTCTAAACGCGGCGGCGGCTCTCTCACCCACTGTGGTTTCGCGCTCAGCGTTGCGCGCATCGGCATTCTGTTGCGCGTAGAAATTGTCCTCCGCCAGACGCTGTGCGCGTCGCGCCTCAAGTGCGGCAGCAAAATCCAACGGCGGCGTCTCCGGCTGGCTGCGCGACCGCGTTGGCAGCGGCTCTGGCGGCACGTACACGGGCGGCATCACGCTCGATGGCTTGGCGGCGGCGATGACGGTGCGACGTGGGGGCGCGGATGGTGCTGGCTCAGACAACGGTGGTGGGCTGCGATCAACCGATGGCGCGGGTGCCATGGTCACCTGTAATGGTCCTTGTGCCGGTCCGGACGCATCGAGTGTCGGCGGGTCTGACTTGGGCAACAGCATGATTAGCACCGCGTGCAGGCACACCGACAGCACAAGCACCACGGCCAGCCTGCGCAGATTGCGGCGCGGCCGAATCCGCGGATCCTTTTCGATATCCGGGTCGGGCGTGTAAATGCGCTCGCGTGGGAGCAGTACATTGCCGAGGGCAGAAACGGTTGTTGCGGTCGAACGCATCCTGACGATAGCCCTGAACAATATTCCTGTGACACGTCCAACTCGGCGTGCGTTCCGCAGTAAAACACCGCAAACAGGTGGGCGTCAGTATAAATCAGCCCCGCTCGACCACTGCCGTCGGTTAATCGCTGGGTCACGCGCCTCCAGTAGAATCGAATGCGATCATCTCATCATCAAGGGAGCTACTATGTGGAGTCGTCAGTTGCACAGTCTGTTGTTGGCCACCGTGCTGGGGGTTGCCAACTGCGCGGCGCCCTTGCTCGGCCACGCGCAAACCATCACCACCGTGCTGCACTGCGGCCGCCTGTTCGATGCGAACGCGCTCACCATCGTGACGGAACGATCCATTGTGGTTGAGGGCAACAAGATTGCACGGATGGCGACGGGTTATATCAGCCTGCTCGGCGCGCGGACGGTGGATTTGCGCCAACAGACCTGCCTGCCGGGCTTGATTGATCTGCATGTGCATCTCTCGTCGGCCCTCAGCCCGACCACCCACGCCGACGCGGTGGCCTTTAACCCGCCCGACTACGCGATTCGCGCGGTGGCCAACGCCGAAAAAACGTTGCTCGCCGGCTTTACTTCGGTGCGTGATCTGGGCAGCCCCCCCGGTGTATCGGTCGCACTGCGCAACGCCATCCAGCAGGGCATCGTCAAAGGCCCGCGTATTCAGGCGGCCGGCAGCATCACCTCAACCGGCGGGCATGGCGACCCGACCAATGGCCTGCGTGCCGATCTGATGGGCGCACCGGGGCCGGAACGCGGCATTGTCAACGGCCCGGATGAAGCCAGACGCGCGGTGCGTCAACGCTACAAGGAAGGGTTTGATCTGATCAAGATTGCCACCACGGGCGGCGTGCTGTCGATGGCGCGAAGTGGGGATGCGCCGTTGCTCGCCGACGTGGAATTGGCCGCGATTGTCTCCACCGCGCGTGACTATGGCTTTCCAGTCGCCACCCACGCGCACGGTGCCGATGGCATGAAGCGCGCCATTCGTGCGGGCGTGCAGACCATCGAGCACGGCACCTACCTCGATGATGAAGGCATCAAGTTGATGAAAGAGCGTGGCACCTGGCTGGTGGCGACGATTTCGGCGGGTAGGTTTGTCGCCGAGCAGGCGAAGAAGGCGGGATTTTTCCCGGAAATGATTCGCGTCAAGGCCGAGGCCATCGGCCCGCAAATTCAGGGCACGTTTGCCCGCGCGTATAAGGCCGGCGTGAACATCGCCTTTGGTACCGATCAGGGTGTCGCCCCACACGGCCAGAACGCACGCGAGTTCGAATACATGGTCGAGGCCGGTATGCCCCCACTTGAGGCGATACGCTCAGCGACCTTGTATGGCGCGACCCTGATGGGCATGGTGAACCAGTTGGGCAGTCTAGACGTCGGCAAGCTCGCCGACATCATCGCCGTACAAGGCGACCCGTCCAAAGATATCAAGGTCATGAGCCAAGTCGTGTTTGTGATGAAAGATGGCACCACGTTTAAATCACCTTGACCGACGCAGCTCGCGGTTGCGCAGGTAAATAGTCATGTCCTCGTACCTGTTACTCGGCATCATCGTCGGCTATTTCTTGCTGCTGCTGGCACTCGCCTGGTTCACTAGCCGCCACGCCAACAACGAGTCTTTCTTTATCGGCAATCGCAAGAGTAACTGGTTGCTGGTCGCCTTTGGCATGGTCGGCACCTCGCTGTCGGGCGTGACCTTTATCAGCGTGCCCGGTACGGTCGGGCCAAATGGTTGGGGCTACCTGCAAGTGGTGATCGGTAACTGGATCGGCTTTATGCTGATCGCCCTGATTCTGCTGCCGCTTTACTATCGGCTGCGGTTGACCTCCATCTACGACTATCTTGACCAACGCTTTGGCGTCACGGCACACAAGACCGGCGCGTCGTTTTTCATTCTGTCGCGCACCCTCGGCGCAACCGCTCGGCTGTATCTGGTCATCAATGTGTTGCAGTTGCTCATCGCCGATCCGGTTGGCATACCGTTTTGGCTGACCACCGGCGTCATCTTGCTGATGGTGTGGCTGTATACATTTCAAGGTGGGGTCAAGACGATTGTGTTCACCGATACCTTGCAGACCGCGTGCATGCTCGGCGGTCTGGTCATTTGCGTCACATTTCTGATGGGCGCCTTGCAGCTCGACATGGCGACATTGTGGCCAACGCTCGCGACTGGCGACTACACCAAGGTATGGGGCACGGATGCGAACGCGCCCGGCTTCTGGCTAAAGCAAATTATTGGCGGCACATTCATCGCCATCGCCATGACCGGGCTCGATCAGGAGATGATGCAAAAGAATATCAGCGTACCCAATTTGCGTGACGCGCAGAAGAACATGTTCCTGTTCAGCGTGGTGCTGGTCGGCGTCAACCTGCTGTTTCTGACGCTCGGTGGGCTGTTGTATTTGTTCGCGACTGCAAATGGCGTTACTGCCACGGGCGATCAAATATTTCCGACCATCGTCATGCATTATTTTCCACAGTGGATGCAAATTATTTTTTTCATCGCGCTGATTTCAGCGTTGTTTCCGAGTGCGGACGGCGCATTGACGGCGTTGACGTCGTCGTTTTGCATCGACATCCTCGGTATCCGTAAACAGTCCTTGACCGAGGCCAGTCAGATGCGGCTGCGCCAAACTGTTCACGTCGTCTTCGCGCTGCTGTTTTTTGTCGTGGTCATGCTATTTCGCTGGCTCGACGATCGATCCATCATCGACACCATCCTGAAAATCGCTGGCTACACCTACGGCCCATTGTTGGGGTTGTTTGTATTCGGCATGGCGACCACGCGCGTACTCCACAAACCGGTTGGCATCGTATTGTCTGCGCTTGCTGCACCCGTAGCGTGCTACCTGTTGCAAACAGCGCTGGCGCGCAACCCCGCAGGATTTCAGATCGGCATCGAGTTGTTGATACTCAACGGGGCACTCACGTTCGGCATGCTTTGGCTGGTGTCCCGCAAGCCAACCAGATGACCAGCGTCGCGATTTCGACAATCAGTCAGCTTGGCGTCAGCCTGCACCCGTAGATATCCGCGGTCGAGCCCATCGCGCGTAAACGCGCGTTGCGTAGGGTGCGCCGAGCGCACCAACAGCGCCGATCGATGATGCAACCGGTGCGCACGGCGCACCCTACGGCTTGATGCGATCCGCGAGCCTCTGTTCCACCGCCTGAATATCGGCCAACACGTCCTCCAGTGCCACGGGAT
>JBCKPM010000129.1:0-4097 GCA_038901675.1 Usitatibacteraceae bacterium
GTTCTCACTCTCTCAAGTGCGGCAAAATAGCGGTACTGAGCTGTTGCCCGCGACCACTAATGATTGAATGCAAGTGCTGGAATCCTTTCACCGTTCGACACCGCCGCGCCGCCGCCGTCCGCATCCATTGCAGTCCCTCGCGGGACTGGCCTTGGGCTGCGTGTGGGTCGTCGGCGCGTTCGCTCAAGCTGAACCGACGTCGGCGACGATGGTGATTGTGGTGCGTCACGCGGAAAAGGCCGACGCCACCAGTGGTGTAGACCTAGGATTGAGTGCGGCGGGCAAGCGACGTGCTGAAGCGTTGGCCGTTGCGCTCGCGCATGTTGGCGTTGGGACGGTGATCACTTCGCAGATGAAGCGAACGCTGGCGACTGCCACGCCGATTGCGCAGCGCACCGGCGTCAAGCCGCTGGCGCTGCACATCCAACGTGGCGAACTCGCGGCGCACATCGCCGATGTTCGCGCCGCGGTCGAGGCGGCAAGCCGCGCGCAAAAGGGTGCGGTTTTGGTTGTCGGTCACAGCAATACCGTGCCACTGATTGTGCGCGAATTGAGCGGCAAAGATATTGCCGACATTTGTGACTCGCAGTTCAGCAATTTCTACATGCTGTCAATACCGCGTGTGCCGTCCACTGGTGCCAAGCAGGATGCATCGGCCGTGCAGTTGATTCATGTCCGCTATGGTGATGCCGATCCGCTGCCGGTGGCACCTGACTGCAAATAGCGTTGGGTTTGAAGTGCGCTAAATCGTTGTTTTGATACTTTTGATTCCATTGAACAGGTGAAAAGATGAGCAGACTTGGTGTTGCACTTTGTGTGTTGGGGATTTTTGCGAATAACGCAACGCTGGCGATCGCCAAGGTCGCGGTGCCGACCGTCACCCACACCATCATCATGCAGGGCAGAGAAGTCGGCAAGCAGGTGGTGACGGTATTGCCCGGTGGCAAAATAAAAACGGAATTCTCTTATCGAAACAACGGGCGTGGACCGGATATTTTTGAAGACATCACACTCGACGCTAACGGGCAATTCGCATCCTTCAGCGCATCCGGCAAGTCGACGTTTGGCGCGCCGATTGCGGAAACGTTTATTCGAAAAGATGGCAAGGCGGTCTGGAAATCAAATGCGGATGCCGGCGAAGTGTCCGGCAAAGCATCGGCCATCTATGTGCCGGTCGAAAGCAGCATGGAAGCATCCGCCATCACCGTGCGCGCGCTGCTGCGCGCACCGGGTAACAAGCTCGACGCACTGCCCGGTGGGCAGTTGGCCATTGCGCGCATGCTCGACGCCAACGTGACGCGGGGCAAACAGAAGGGTGCCGTCACGTTGTACGCGGTGACCGGCGTCAGCTTTGAGCCGAGCTACATTTGGATGTGGAAAACGGCAACACCTTCGACGGCGCGATGGTTTGGTTCTGTGACACCGTGGTTTTCGGCGATTGAGAAAGGGTGGGAGTCCAACGCCGACCAACTGCTGAAAATTCAGATGGATGCCGATGCGATGACGCACAAACGGTTGGTTGAAAAATACGTCAAGCGGCCAGTCGGCCTCACCGTTTTCCGCAACATCCGTTGGTTTGATGCGGAAGCGGCACAAATGCGCGGGCCGTCTGACGTGTTCGTCAATCGCGGCAAGATTGCGGCAATTTATCCGCCTAATTCGGTGATTCGCGCCGCCGCGACGGTGATCGACGGCACCGGCCGCACCCTGTTGCCTGGTCTATTTGATATGCACGGCCACACCAGTCCGTGGGATTCGGTGTTGCAGGTGGCGGGCGGCATCACGACGCTACGTGACATGGGCAATATCAACGACGCGCTCAATCGCCTGATGACGCGCATTGAAGCGGGTAACGCCATCGGCCCACACATCGTGCCGACCGGGCTTATTGAAGGCGACAGTCAGCATAGCTTGAGTCTTGGCATCACGGTCAAGAATGTCGATGAAGCCAAACAGGCCATTGACTGGTACAGCCAGCACGGCTATCGACAAGTGAAACTTTACAACTCGATGCGTCCCGAATGGATTGCACCGGTCGCGGCCTACGCCAAAGAGCGTGGCGTGCGCGTCAGCGGCCACATCCCGGCGTTTATGCGCGCCGAGCAGGCGGTGCGGGCGGGGTTTGACGAAATTCAGCACATCAATCAGGTGATGCTCAATTTCCTGGTCAAGGACGAAGACGACACGCGCACCTTGCTGCGTTTTTATTTGGTCGGCGATAACGCCAATCAAATTGATCTCGACGGCAAGCCGGTCAAGGACTTCATTCAATTGATGGTCGAACGCAAGACCGCAGTCGATGTCACCATGGCGACGTTTGAGTATTTTTTTCTGCAACGCCAAGGCGCGCCGAATCCGACCTTTAAGACTGTAGCCGACCACGTCCCGCCCATCATTCGCCGCGCGTGGCTGACCAACACAATGGACGTGACGGACAAAAACGAAGCGCCATTTCGCAAGTCCTACGACAAGCTGCTGGGCATGGTGAAGTTGATGCACCAATCTGGCGTGCCGTTGCTGGCCGGTAGCGATGACGTCGCCGGTTTTACCTTGCACCGCGAACTGGAGCTGTATGTGATGGCGGGCATATCGCCACTTGAGGTGCTCAAGATCGCCACGTGGAATGGTGCGAAATATTCACAAGTGTTAGAGCGTACCGGCTCAATCACGGTGGGCAAGGACGCCGACCTGATACTGGTTGAGGGCGACCCGTCAAAAAACATCAGCGACATACGCCGCGTGAGTCTGGTGATGAAGTCGGGTGCGATTCACTTTCCATCGGAGATTTATGCCGCGCTCGGTGTGAAGCCGTTTGTGCTGGTGCCGACATTAACGACAATCAACGCGCCGTAGGGTGCGCCACGCGCACCATCTGGCGTAAACCACGGGCGGTGCGCGTGGCACACCCTACCAGTGAATCCCCTGCGTAATCTGCGCAAACGCCACGGCTTCTGGCGTCATTTCAACTTCCTTGGCGGCTTCACCTTTCTTGCCCTGTGAGGCGGTTGAATCCGGGAACATTTTGAACGCGGCGTTGAGGATAATTTGCGTGAGCTTCGGTGACACGGCGTGCAGAATGGCACCTGCGATGCCCAACCGCGTGGCGATGCGCACGGGCTTGTAGACAATCGCTTCGACCACCAAGTCAGCCGCCTGCTCGGGCGACAAGGTCGGCACCGAGTTGTACATCTTGGTCGGCGCGATCATGGGTGTGCGCACCAGCGGCATGTTGATGGTCGTGAAGTGAATGTTGTTGTCAACAAACTCGGATGCCGCACAGCCTGAGAATGCGTCGAGCGCCGCCTGGGAGGCGACGTAGGCCGAGAAGCGCGGTGCTTGCGTCAGCACACCAATCGAGGAAATGTTGATGATGTGGCCATGGTTTTGTTTCATCATGGCCGGCAAAAATCCCATGATGAGTCTGAGCGAGCCGAAGTAGTTCAGCGACATGGTGCGCTCGAAATCGTGAAAGCGATCAAAGCTGTTGGCGATGCCGCGGCGAATGGACCGGCCGGCGTTGTTGACCAGATAGTGGCAGGTACCGAAATCGCGAAGTACTTGCGCGACTAGCGTGTCGCAGCTCGAAAGCTCGGACAGGTCGCACGAATAAAATTTCGCGGTACCGCCCGCCGCCTTGATTTTAGCGAGCGTTTCCTTGGCCTTTTCCGGGTCGCGCGCAACGATGACCACTTTTGCGCCGGCTTCGGCCATTTTTAGTGCCGTCGCTTCGCCAATGCCGGACGTGCCGCCGGTAACGACAACCACCTTGCCTTCGACCTTGCCGCGCAACGTGCGATCGATGAACAAATCCGGATCGAGATGGCGTTCCCAGTAATCCCACAGTCGCCACGAGTAATCCTGCAACTTTGGCACTGAAATGCCGGAGCCCTTGAGTGCCTTTACCGTATCGCGGTTATCGAACTTGGTCGGATACGAAATGAATGTGAATACGTCCTTGGGAATACCGAGATCCGCCAGAATCTGATTGCGCACGCGGCGCACCGGTGCGACAGCCATCAACCCTTGCAACACGTAATCGGGCAAGAAGCTGAACATTTTCGCGTTGAGCCGCATGGTCATTTGCGGCGCGTGGGCGT
>JBCKPM010000130.1:0-4073 GCA_038901675.1 Usitatibacteraceae bacterium
GGCGGTTTTCTTGATCAGCCGCTCCTGCTGCTCCATCGCCCGCTGCACCACCCCCAACACCCTCGCGATCTTTTGCTGTTCGGGGAGTGGAGGGACTGGAACTTGAAGCGTCTTGAGGACGGAGCCGTTGACGCCTTTTTTCAAGTTGGTGTCCTTCTGAGCATCCACCTGCGTCCAATAAGCGTCGGAGCGGAAGAACTTGCTGAGGAAATCAGCATCCATTCCCGTCTTGCATCGCACGCGAATCAAATACGAAGCGAAGACAGACCGAGGTGGATTCGTGATGAGGTAGCTCTTGCCTGTCGTAGCTCCGATTCGAGCGAAGACAATGTCACCAGACTTGAGCAGATACCTTTCGATTGAATCCTCGGGACATTCGCAGAATGGGACCGTAGTCCACTTCACACCGGAATCGGTGATGTCCGTGATTCGCAGAAAGCGAGCGTTTCCAGTTCCCTCCGCAGAAGCCGTGTAGCCGTATTGGGGATGTTCGCAAAGCTGCTCTAACGTCGAAACTGTCCATTCCGGCGCAATTGTTCCGATCTCGGTTTCAATGAGTGATGTCTGGTTTCCCAACCCGTCAGGCAACGGACTGGAAAGTCCTCTCTCCTTTGGGTTCGCGCTTATGACTTGCCTCCTTTCTTTTTGGCGGCCGGTAGCTTCTTGGCCGCCTCGGTGAGCTGTCTTAGGGCGTCTTCCTCGACAGCCTCACGGCGGCGTTCTTCAAAGCGGGCATAGTGTTCTTGGGCGAGGGTGTCGGCTTGGTCGCGGCTGATGCGGCCCATGCCGGGGAGGACGTTGCGCTCGTTGAACTGGAGGAACCCGTCGAGCTTTGCCTTCCAGTCCTTGAGGAAGACCTGTTTCCTCCGCCGGGCCTGGTCCTCGGCGAAGTCGAGGAACATGACGACGATGAGGTTGAGTTCGGTGATCTCGGCCTCGCGGAGGTAGTTCTTGGCCACGGTGACGTCGCCTTTGCGGACGACTCCGCCCTTCCAGGCGGTGAGGCCCATGTTCGGCAGAGATGCATCGGCGCGTTCGGTGATGAGTTCGGGCGCGGTCTTGCCGGTGACGGCGAAGTGGAGCTTGTTCTGCACGGTCTGGAAGAAGACCTGGGCCTCGGCATCGGTGGGGTCGTAGTCGGCGGCGAGAGCGAGGATGGTGCGGACCTGGAGATAGACGCGCTTCTCGCTGGCGCGGATGTCGCGGATGCGTTCGAGGAGTTCATCGAAGTAGTCAGGGACACCGAGCGAGCGCGGGTTCTTGAGCCGCTCGTCGTCCATGGTGAAACCCTTGCGGAGGTATTCTTCCAGGCGGGTGATGGCCCACTGGCGGAACTGGGTGCCGCGCTGGCTGCGGACGCGGAAGCCGACGGCGAGAATGGCATTGAGGTGGTAGTGGTCCACAAGGCGCTCGACCTGACGGATGCCCTCGGATTGAACTATCCGGAATTTCCGGATAGTTGCCGCCGGATCGAGTTCAGCCTCCTCGTAGATGTTCTGGAGATGCTCGTTGATGGTGCGGATGTCCTTCTGGAACAACTCGGCCATGAGCTTCTGGGTGAGCCAGATGGCTTCGTCCTCAAACCGGCACTGGATGCGCGTCTGGCCGTCCTCGGTCTGGTAGAGGATGATCTCGCCACCTTGCGGGACGGGCTGCTGCGATTTCTTTAGCTTCGGCATGGCGGGGCGTCAGGCGGTGAGTTTCGCGAGGATGACCTTGAGCACGGCATCGGTTTCCTTTGCCTCCGTCTCCAGCGCGTCCAGTTCGTCCACAATTTCCGTGAGCGGCCGATATTCTTCGTCGGCACCGGTATGAACATATCGGCTGGGCGAGATATTGAAATCGCTCTTGGCAATTTCTTCGCGGCTCACAATGCGCGAGTATTTCTCCACTTCCTGCCACGCAACAAAGGTGTCGGCGATGCGGCGGATGGCGTCCTCGGCGATGTAGTTCTTCGGGTCGCCCTTGGTGAACTCGCGGCTGGCGTTGAGCAGGAAGAGTTTTTCCTTTCGCTCTTTCGGCTTGGCTCGGTTGAGCATGAGGATGATGCCCGGGGCGGTGGTGTTGTAGAAAAGATTTTCCGGCAGGTAGATGACGCCCTCGATGAGGTCCTGCTCCACGAACCAGCGGCGCACGTCTTTTTCCTTGTTGGTATTGGCATTACCGGAGCCGCGCGAGGCGGCACCAGTGTCGAGCACCACGGCGGCGCGACCCTGCGGCTTAAGGCTGGCTAGAATGTGTTGCACCCAGCCCCAGTCGGCCTTGCCGCCGGGGAAGCCCGCGCCCTTGGGGAAGCGATCGAGTTCGTCGGCGTCGTAATCCTTTTCCTTGAACTCGGTCTGATTCCACATGGGATTGGCCACGGCGCGGTCGAAGGTCTGGAGGCGGTTGCCTTGGCGAAATTTCGGATTGCGGAAAGTGTCGCCGATCTGAATTTCGCCCTCCATATCGTGGATGATCATATTCATGTTGGCCATGGCCCAGGTGCCGCCTTCCTGTTCCTGGCCGTAGAGCCTGAGTGGCGCGTAGGTCTTCTTCCCGGCGGCCTTCATTTTCCCGTCCAGCGCCAGCTCGCACTTGATGAGCAGACCGGCGGAGCCGCAGGTGGGATCGTAGACGCCCATGCCGGGCTGCGGATCCATGATGAGTGCCATGATCTCGCCGACTTCGCCGGGGGTGTAGAACTCGCCCGCGCTCTGCCCGCCGCCCTCGGCGAACTTGCGGATGAGGTATTCATAGCTCCGCCCGATGATGTCGCCCTCGACGTCGGTCAGACCGAGCCGCTTGGCACTGATGGCTTCGATGAGATTGGAGAGGCGGGCGTCGTCAATGTCGCGCTGGCCGTGTGTGGTGGCGTTGAAATCAATGCGATCAATGATTCCCTTGAGCAGCGGGTTGGCGTCGGCGATGGCTCGGAGGTGGGTGGTGAGCTGTTCTCCGATTTTGTCCGAGAGCGTGCGGATAATGGACCAGACGGCGTCGTCGGTGTTCTTCGGTTCCAGCGGGAGGAAGAAGCGAACGAGCTTCTTGCCGTGCTTCACGAGCTTGAACGCTTTGGCACGCGAGCCGACTTCCTGGGCAATGCTGTTTATCTCGTCATCGAAGACGTCGCACAGGCGCTTGGCGAAGATGAGAGGGAGGATGAACTCCTTGTATTTCGGGGCGTCCTTGGCGCCGCGAATGGAACAGGCGGCGTCCCAGATCCAGGATTCGAGGGATTTGTCGTTGCTCTTACCGTTGGCCATCGTCAACTTACCCATTGATTGTTTGATTGCTCTTGCGCATAACGAGGCTGTAGAAAAAGTCTATTCATCTCCGCAAGATACCGTGAACCAATCCGAACTTCAAGGTCGAAGTATGGGGTTGTTAGCGCTAAGTAGTAATGTCCCCTTTCTCCCAAATAGAAATGTCCCCTGAGTGACTAAACTCAGCCCCTGTTAAAACCAGAGGCGGACATTTTGAAGTGGACAAACTGATGAGTCAAAAAGAAGTGGGTCGAGCGCAGGTTTTGGATCTGCTGGAGGCAGGCCGGATCGACCAGAGAGGGGCTGTTGATGCTGACGCAAAATTGACCCAGGGTGCCGGAATTCGTTGACCCACTCGCAAGCTCCGTAAACTGTTGCCAGCTATAGTATTTCAGAGGTTGGTGATGGGTCAGTAAAAATCAGCAGCTGGGGTCAATTTCACGTCAGCGCCAACAGACGCCTGCTTCAACGAATGTGGCGACACCCGCCAAAGCTCATTTGACCATCGTCTCCACCCCAGACCCCCGCATTTCACGGACTATCGCCTTCGCAAGCTCGCTGACGCCCGCGGGCATATCGTGTTGCGGTGTTGCCAGACCTCGTATGATCTCCCCCTGCCGGGGACTCTCCACCTGCCCATAGCTCAGAAAGGTCGTCAAGACTTTGTCATGCCCGAGGTTCTGGCTCCACGCCTTGAACTCTTCCGGGGTCTTGCAGACAGACTGACCGAGCCGGACGAGCGTGTTGCGAAAGCTATGCGGATTGAAGTAGGGCAGCTCGGCGCAGGTGAAAGCGTCTCGAAAAATCGTGCGAATTCGTGCAGCGCTC
>JBCKPM010000131.1:0-4062 GCA_038901675.1 Usitatibacteraceae bacterium
GGAGATAGGCTGGTTAACTGCTTGGCGCGTGGGGCACGTGGCTAGGGCGATTCAGGCCAGTCAGAAATTCCTCCACGGTGGGATGCTGGAGAGAGAGACCCAGGTCTTTTTTCATCCTGTCGTTGCGGAGACGTCGTGATTCGCGCATGAACGAAAGCGATGCCCGCGACATTTGCATTTCGGCCTCGTGGCGCGATATGCGCGGTGGTCTGGCCATCCCGAAATGGTCGGCGACCAAATCGAAGTAGTCCCCCATTTTTAGCGGGCGGTCATCGACAATGTTGAATACCGTGGCGCATCCCTGTGTATTTTCCCCAACCAAGCTGCGCGACATCGCTGCAAGGGCGGCACCCGCCAAATCATCGGCGTGGATGTGGTTACTCCACGCGTCTTCCGCCGCAATGATGGCAGGCGTTCCCGCGCGCAGCCGCGCGAGCGGAAGTCGATTCTCCGCGTAGATCCCCGGTGATCGCAGGATCACAAGCGCGACCCGCGCCGCGCTAGCCCAACCAGTGAGCGCGGCCTCGGCGTCATGGCGTCGCGTCGCACGCTCACTTTGTGGATTCACTGGCGTTGACTCGTCAACCCACCATCCCTGGCAGTCGCCGTACACGCCTGTCGTGCTGATATAGATGCATTGGCGTCGCGTCGCAGCACCGCCGAGCGCCGCAATGAGATTGGCCGTGCGTGTGTCGATCCGCCCACGATCTGGTGGTGGTGCGAAATGAAATACGGTCGACGCCATACTCGCCAGGGGCAACAGCGATGTGACGTGATCTAGGTCGCCAAATAGTGGCTCGGCACCACAACTTCTCGCGTGGCTCTCGCCATCTTTGTTGCGCACCAGAGCGATGACACGATGGGTCGGCGACAGCGCGCGAGCCACGCGCGCGCCGATATCGCCAAAGCCCACAATCAAGACCGCGTCTCGCGACGTGGCACGTACAGTTGAGTTCGACATAGCGGGCAAGTATAGTGGAGGTCATTGTTTGGCTCGGCGCCGCAAACCCTCTCGAATCATGGCCACTGAATTTACCGTCACTCTCAAACCTTCCGGCAACACGTTCCAAGTCAATTCCGATGAAACCATCCTCGACGCCGCGCTGCGTCAAGGTATTGGCTTGCCGTATGGTTGCCGCAACGGTGCTTGCGGCACGTGCAAAGGCACACTCGTCTCAGGCGATTTTGACTACGGTAGCTACCAAGAGAACACATTGCGCGCCGAAGAAAAAGCAGCGGGACGCGCACTGTTCTGTGTCGGCAAAGCCCGCTCCGACATCACGCTTGAAGTTCGGGAAATCGGCGGCAGCGGTGACATCCAAATTCGCACCCTGCCTTGCCGCGTCGAAAAAGTGGAGAAGCCAGCGCCTGATGTTGCCGTGGTCTATCTGAAACTGCCGGCGCAGGAACGGTTGCAGTATCTGGCCGGGCAGTACATCGACATCTTGCTCAAGGGCGGCAAGCGCCGCAGTTTTTCGATGGCAAACGCGCCGCATCGTGATCAATTTGTGGAACTGCACATCCGGCACGTGCCGGACGGTCAGTTCACAAACTTTGTTTTCAATGACCTGCGTGACCGCGCCATCCTGCGCTTCGAAGGTCCGCTCGGTTCATTTTTTTTGCGCGAAGATTCCGACAAACCAATCCTGCTGGTTGCCGGTGGCACCGGCTTTGCGCCGATCAAAGCCGTGCTTGAGCACGCGTTTTTTACGCACGTGAATCGCGAGATGGTGCTGTATTGGGGTTGCCGCACGTTGACGGATTTGTACATGGCAACACTCCCCGCGCAGTGGGCCAAGGAGCATCCTAACTTCACCTTCATTCCGGTATTGTCAGACGCCAAAGCAGAGGATAATTGGCGCGGCAGGATGGGATTTGTCCATCAGGCTGTGCTTGATGATTTTGAAAATCTCGCCGGCTATCAGGTCTATGCGTGCGGCGCGCCACAGATGATCGACGCCAGCAAAACCACTTTTATGCAACGCGGTCTACCCGAAGACGAATTCTTCGCCGACTCGTTCACCTATTCGACCTAACAACTCAAACACAGGAACTGACCATGATTAAGGCGGGCGACAAACTCCCAAACGGCGCGTTGAGCGAATTCATTGCCGTCGAAACCGAAGGTTGCACCATCGGTGCCAATACTTTTCAAGTTGACGATCTGGTCAAAGGCAAAAAAATCATCATCTTCGGTCTGCCCGGCGCGTTCACACCGACCTGCTCGGCCAAGCATGTGCCAGGCTACTTGCAGCATTACGCCGAGTTCAAAGCCAAGGGTGTCGACGAAATCTGGTGCGTGTCGGTCAACGATGCGTTTGTCATGGGCGCGTGGGTCAAAGATCAGCACGCCGAAGGCAAGATTCGCATGCTCGGCGACGGCTCGGCGATCTGGACCAAAGCGCTTGGCCTCGAATCCGACATGACGGCCAAGAATTTCGGCGTGCGCATGAAGCGCTGCGCGATGATTGTTGACAACGGCGTGGTCAAACAAGTGAATCTCGAAGAGCCGGGCAAATTTGAAATCTCCAACGCCGAGACTATGCTGGCTGCGCTCTAAACCGAGTGATGTCCACGCCAAGCGTATTCATCGACGGTGAGCACGGCACCACGGGGCTGCTCATCCGTGAGTTGTTGCTCGCGCGCGGCGGCATTGAATTGGTCAGCATCGCGCCAGACAAGCGCAAGGATGCGGCCGAACGCAAACGCTTGCTGAATGCCGTTGATCTGGCGGTGCTGTGTCTGCCGGATGACGCGGCGCGCGAATCAGTGGCGATGATTGACAACGCCAAGACGCGCGTGCTTGATGCCTCGACGGCACATCGCGTGTTGCCCGATTGGACGTTTGGTTTTCCGGAGCTCGACAGGGGGCAAGCGCAACGCATTCGCGATGCGATGCGCGTGGCGAACCCCGGCTGCTGGTCGACGTGTTTCATCGCGCTGGTGCGCCCGCTGGTTGACGCCGGACTGATTCCAAAAGATTTTCCGGTCTCCACTTGGGGCGTTTCAGGTTATTCCGGCGGCGGGCGGCAGATGATTGAAACCTTTGAGGCGGACACCAACAAGACCAACTTCATCGCCTACGGCTTGACGCTCGCGCACAAGCATTTGCCCGAAATGCAAAACTACACCGGCCTCACGCACGCGCCGTTGTTCACGCCGTCGGTTGGCAATTTTCGGCAAGGCATGTTGGTCGAGGTGCCGTTTCACTTGTGGGCGCTGCCGACCAGAACTTCCGGCGCGGCGATGCGCGAGGTGCTGGCGGCGCACTATGCCGGTTGTCAGCACATCGATGTGAAACCGTTCACAACGCAGCCCGCCGCGGAGTTCAATCCGGAATCGTACAACGACACCAACTGGCTGGAATTGTCGGTATTCGACAATGCAGACAATCAGCACGCCGTACTCATGGCTCGGCACGACAATCTTGGCAAGGGTGCGGGACGCGCTGCGCTGCAAAACATCGAGTTGATGCTCGGGCTGTCGTAGTCCTAAACTTGCAGCGTTGTGATCACCGGCGTGTGATCCGAGGGTCGCTCCAACTTGCGCGGCTCACGGTCAATCACTGAGGCGACCGCGCGCGCGACCAATCCCTTGGTCAACAAGATGTGATCGATGCGCAAGCCCAGATTACGCTTGAATCCGTTCATGCGGTAATCCCACCAGGTAAAACTTTTTTCGGCTTGTGCAAACAGTCGAAAACTGTCGGCCATGCCGAGTGCGATCAGCGCCTGAAAATGTTCGCGCTCGGCGGGCGAACACAGCACCTGCCCTTCCCACGCTTTCGGATCATGCACATCGCGATCTTCCGGTGCGATGTTGTAGTCGCCTAGCAGCGCCACATCCCCGTACGCGCTGATGTTCTCGGCCATGTAGCTACGCAGCGCGGTGAGCCACGCCATTTTGTACTGGTACTTGTCGGAATCCACGCTCTGGCCGTTGACGACATAGGCGTTGACCACGCGTATGCCGTTGACGGTCGCGGCGATGACGCGCCGCTGTTCGTCGGCGTAACCCGGCATGTCTTTGACTACATCTTCTGGTCGGGTGCGCGAAAGTATC
>JBCKPM010000132.1:0-4060 GCA_038901675.1 Usitatibacteraceae bacterium
CACTCTCGAGCGCGTCCCCGTGAAATATGCAGGCTAGCGCGGTTTGCGCCGCGCTTTCATTTGCCCCGTGGCGCGCATTTCTTCCTGATGCTTGGTCAAGCGCCGTTCGCGCGGCTTTTGCGGCGGTAGTGCGGCTAACGCACGCTCTTTGGTTTTTTCCGGGTTTTCACGCCAGATCACCAGCATTTTGCCGATCGATTGCACCGGTGCCGCCGCGAGGGCGCTGCAGATTTCCGTCATCCAGGTGGTGCGCTGGGCGCGGTCATCAGTGTCGGCGCGAATCTTGATCAGTTCGTGGGCTTTGAGGGTGCGCTCGATTTCGCGAATCACGCTCGCCGAAAGTCCCTTGTCGCCAATCCTGACTAGCGGGTCGAGGACGTGGGCGCGCGCTTTCAGAGCTTGTCGCTCGATAGGGGATAATGTGATGTTCATACCCCGAAGTATAGTGGTGCGCTGCTCGAACCTTGCTGCGCGAGACGCCTCGCGTCTGTCGCAATTTCGCTTTTCCCTCTTATTTGCAGCCCTCCATGTCCAAAGCACGTCCCAAAAACAGCCGCGACTGGGTCAAACGACACCTGTCTGACCCTTACGTCAAGAAGGCTAATGAGGAAGGCTATCGCTCACGCGCGGTCTACAAATTGCAGGAAATCGACAACGTCGAAAAGCTCATCAAGCCCGGCATGGTCATTGTTGACCTCGGTTCAGCCCCAGGCAGCTGGTCGCAAATGTCGATCAAAAAGCTCGCCAATACCGGCAAAGTGGTCGCCATCGACATGCTGCCGATGGAGTCGATTGAAAAGGTCCACTTCATTGAGGCGGACTTCGCCGAGAATGCCGGCTTGGGCGCAGTGGTCGCGGCGATCGAAAACAAGCCCGTGGATCTTGTCATTTCCGATATGTCCCCCAATATGACAGGGGTGGTGATCACGGATCAGGCAAGGCTCTACGCGCTGGCCGAGTTGGCAATGGAGTTTGCGGTGCGGTTTCTGAAACCAAACGGTGCATTTCTGGTCAAGGTGTTTCAGGGTGAAGGCTTCGAGCCGTTTGTAAAGTTGATGCGGACACATTTCGTCAAAGTTGCGGCGAAAAAACCCGACGCCTCGCGCGATGAAAGTCGCGAGGTTTTCCTGCTGGCGCGCGCGCTCAAGAACCCCGCGCAGATTCCCGGTGCAGGTTGGCGTGTTTCTTCGTAACAGAGTAAAGTTATTGTCCCCTGATTAGGTCGTTCGGCAGATTAAAGGTGCGTGCGTGAATAACAATTGGATCAAAGGTATTGGCGTCTGGCTGGTGGTCGGCATTGTGCTGATGATGGCGTTTACGCAACTGACGGGCAAAAGTGCGCCGGGCGAGAAGATGGAATACTCGGTTATGATGAGTGAGGCCAAGAATGGCAACATTGATCGGGTCCGCGAAGAGGGGCCGCGCACGGTTCGCGTGTTCACGCGCGACAATAAGCAATTTGTGACTTATATTCCCGGCAATCTGTTCACCTGGGACGACTTGCTGCGCGCCGGCGTCAAGATTGAGGCCAAGCCACCGGATGAGCAGTCCTTCCTGATGCAAATCTTCATCTCCTGGTTTCCGATGCTGTTGCTGATCGGTGTGTGGCTGTATTTCATGCGCCAGATGCAAGGCGGCGGCAAGGGCGGCGCATTCTCGTTCGGCAAGAGCCGCGCGAAGATGCTCGACGAAAACGTCAATCCGGTCACCTTTGCGGATGTCGCCGGTGTTGATGAGGCCAAAGAAGAGGTCGCGGAACTGGTTGACTTTTTGCGCGAACCGGCGCGATTCCAAAAGCTCGGGGGTCGCATTCCTCGCGGCGTGTTGATGGTCGGCGCGCCCGGTACCGGCAAAACGCTGTTGGCGCGGGCGATTGCGGGTGAAGCCAAGGTGCCGTTTTTCTCAATCTCCGGTTCTGACTTTGTCGAAATGTTTGTCGGTGTCGGTGCGGCACGCGTGCGCGACATGTTTGAGCAAGCCAAGAAAAACGCGCCGTGCATTGTGTTCATCGACGAGATCGACGCGGTCGGTCGCCAACGCGGCGCCGGTCTCGGCGGCGGCAACGATGAGCGTGAACAAACGCTCAACCAGTTGCTGGTGGAAATGGACGGCTTCGAAGGTGCGTCCGGTGTGATCGTCGTCGCCGCCACCAATCGGCCTGACGTTCTCGATCCTGCACTGCTGCGTCCGGGTCGCTTTGATCGCCAGGTGGTGGTGCCGTTGCCAGACATTCGCGGCCGCGAGCAGATTTTGACCGTACATATGCGCAAGGTGCCGATTGCCCCTGACGTGGTTACTGGAACCATTGCGCGCGGCACGCCCGGCATGTCCGGCGCGGATCTGGCCAACTTGGTGAATGAAGCCGCCTTGTTTGCCGCGCGTGCCGCCAAGCGGCTGGTCGACATGGAGGATTTCGAGCGCGCCAAAGACAAGATCATGATGGGTGCCGAGCGTCGTTCGATGGTCATGCCAGAAGAGGAACGTCGCAACACCGCCTATCACGAGTCCGGTCATGCATTGCTCGGCTACCTGTTACCCAAATCGGATCCGGTGCATAAAGTCACCATCATTCCGCGTGGACGGTCGCTCGGCGTCACCATCCAATTGCCGGAGCAGGATCGCTATGCGTACGACCGCGAGTTTTTGCTCAATCGCATTGCGGTGCTGTTTGGCGGACGCATTGCCGAGGAAGTGTTCATGCACCAGATGACCACTGGTGCCTCGAACGACTTTGAGCGCGCCACGCAGATCGCACGCGACATGGTGACGCGTTACGGTATGTCTGACGCGATGGGCACCATGGTCTACGCCGAGAATGAGGGCGAAGTATTTCTGGGACGTTCGGTGACGCGCCAGATCAGCGTTTCGGAAGAAACACAGCGCAAGGTTGACGCCGAGATTCGGCGCATCATCGACGAGCAGTACAAGCTGGCACGCAAGATCATTGAAGAAAATCGCGACAAGATCGAAGCGATGGTCAAAGCGTTGCTCGAACTTGAAACCATCGATGCCGATCAGATTAAGGACATCATGGAAGGCCGTGAGGCTCGGGCACCCAAGCCGTCGGCGATTCGTTTTCAACCGAAGCGCGACGGCGATGGCACCAACGGCGACGCGGCCGCCGCCAAACCCGATGTCCAAGAGCCGCCAGCGACCGAGGGCGCTGCCTAAACCACCGAGATATTGCACTCAGACGGGCGGATTTCCGCCCGTTGTTTTTTCCATGGCTCATTCACCGATCATCGCCGGCAATCATCTTCTTCCGCGGCAGCGCCCGTTGGTGATGGGTATTGTCAATGTCACGGTCGACTCGTTTTCCGACGGCGGCAAGTTTCTGTCGCACCAGGCGGCGATTGAGCACGCACTGCGCTTGATTGACGAAGGAGCAGATATCGTCGACATCGGCGGTGAATCGACGCGCCCGGGTGCCAATCCAATCGGTGTCGCCGAAGAACTCGATCGCGTGCTACCAGTCATCGAGGGGCTGATCGCAACCGGCACGCCGCTGTCGGTGGATACCCGCAAGCCCGACGTGATGGCGGCGGGCATCAAGGCCGGGGTGGCGATGGTCAACGACGTCAACGCGCTGCGCGCGCCCGGCGCCATCGAAATCTGTGCTGCGGCCAATGTCGCGGTGTGCTTGATGCATATGCAAGGCGAGCCCGCATCGATGCAAGTCCGCCCGCAATACGCCGATGTCGTTGCGGAGGTGCGACAATTCTTGCTCACTCGTGCGGCAGCGTGTACCGGCGTGGGCATTGATGCGCGTCGCGTGGTTATCGATCCGGGTATCGGTTTTGGTAAGTCGCTGGAACACAATCTGGCGCTGCTGCGCGCCGTCGGCGAATTTGCCGGCAGCGGATTTGCCGTGATGGTGGGTGTTTCAAGAAAAGCGATGTTCAAGGCGCTGCTCGATCGCACCACCGATGACCGGCTGGTGCCCAGTGTTGTCACCAGCGTGATCGCCGCCCAACGCGGTGCTGCAATTTTGCGTGTGCACGACGTTCGCGAAACGCGTGACGCGCTGCGCATTGTCGAAGCGCTCGGTTCAAACTAGGCA
>JBCKPM010000133.1:0-3970 GCA_038901675.1 Usitatibacteraceae bacterium
GCTTCTGGGCGGGCAAACGCGAACCTGTAACCAACATATTCACAACATGAAAGTGCATGTCCCGCTTGCCGTTTGAAGCCATTGTGGCTGGAAACGCGCACCATTGCTAGTTTTTTGGAACCGTCCACGCCAATCAGGTGTCGCCGCTATTCGCCCTGGCTTGTGCCACTACGCCCGCGCCCACCGCTGCCCGCGATAACCGATCATTGATCGCCTCCCACGCCGCCTCCTTCGGCGGCGCTTCGATGAGCATGATGGCCGTACCTGCGGCATCGAGCGTGCGAAGACTCGCGTAGAGGTCACGCGCGAAGTCGTCGGCTTTGGCTGGCGCTTGAATCCACACCAAGGGTCGCAAATTGCGCACGCCGACGCCGACCGGTGAGGGTTTGACGTTGGGCTTGGTGGCGAAGGCCAACACGGCGACGCGTTTACCTGCGGCGAGCATGGCGTCAACCTCGGCAGCGAGCGCGTGGCTGGCAATCAACTTGAGTGGCGTGCGCGGCGCGTAGTGCGCCGCACGATCACCGGACACACGTGGTAGCGCGGCGTCACACCGTTGTGCCGCTTCGCGCGTGCTGACGGCAACGCCAATGACGCGCTCAATGTCTGCCATTGAAATCGCCCCCGGTCGCAGCAGCACCGGTGCCTTGCCGGATAAATCCAGAATGGTCGATTCAATGCCGACATCGCACGCGCCGCCGTCAAGCAGCGTGATCGGATGTTTGACCTTGGACGATTTGTCTGACGCCTGACCGGCGATGAGCTCGCCAAATTCATTCACCACGTGTGCGGCGGTGGTCGGCGACACATGACCGAAGCGATTTGCCGACGGTGCGGCGACAATGCCGCTGCCGTGTTTGGCGAACGCCTCGAGCAGAGCCTGCGCAACTGGATGCGCGGGGCAACGCAGGCCGACCGTGCTCTGTCCACCCGTGACCACGTCGGAAATCGCATCGGTCTTTTTCAGAATCAATGTGAGCGGGCCTGGCCAAAACGCCTTGATGAGTGGGGCGACATGCGAGGGCATGCGCTTCGCCCAGCGGCCGAGGTCATCGCCCTTGCGCACGTGCACGATCAACGGATGATCGGCGGGGCGACCCTTGGCGGCGAAAATCCGTTTTACCGCAGCCTCGTTGGTCGCATCGGCCGCCAGACCATAGACGGTCTCGGTTGGCATCGCGACAAGTTCGCCACGAACAAGGGCGTGGGCCGCATCGACAATTTGTTTTTTGGTGGGCATGCTGCATTTTGCCGTAGTTTGTTGGTGGCTCTGCGCGGGGGGATGCGCGCACCGCTAGAATGACGTCATCATGTCCAACACCTCTACGCCCGCAAATTGGCGACTTTCTGTCGCGCCGATGATGGACTGGAGCGATCGGCATTGCCGATATTTTCATCGGCTGCTGACCAAACACGCACGGCTCTACACCGAAATGATCACCACCGGTGCGCTGATGCACAGGAGCCGGCCGCGCCATCTTGATTTCAACGTCGACGAACATCCGGTCGCGTTACAGTTGGGCGGCAGCGACGCCGCAGACTTGGCGACGTGCGCGAAACTTGGACAAGACTGGGGCTACGACGAAATCAATCTGAATTGCGGCTGTCCCTCCGAGCGCGTGCAGCGTGGCAGCTTTGGCGCGTGTCTGATGGCGGAACCTTCGCTGGTGGCGGACTGCGTCAAAGCGATGGTTGATGTCGTGTCGGTTCCGGTGACGGTCAAGCATCGCATCGGCATCGATGCCGTCGAGAGCTACGACTTTGTGCGCGACTTTGTCGGCACGGTGGCAGAGGCTGGTTGCAAGGTGTTCATCGCGCATGCTCGTAACGCCATCCTGAAAGGGTTGAGCCCGAAAGAAAACCGCGAAATTCCACCATTGAAGTATCAGTACGTGTATCAGTTGAAGCGCGATTTTTCGCAATTGACCATTGTGCTCAATGGCGGCGTGACGTCGGGCGCGGACGTTCACACCCACCTTCAACACGTCGATGGTGTCATGTTGGGCCGCGAGGCGTATCACAACCCGTACTGGCTCTCAACGTGGGATCATGCCTTCTTTGACCGTGAGGCGACATTCTGCGAACGCGAAGACATCGAGGCGGCGATGGAAGCCTACATCGTCAAGCAGATGGCACGGGACACCGGGTTTCATCCGCACAATGTGCGTCGGCACCTAGTGGGTTTGTACAAGGGCTTGCCCGGCGCGCGCGCGTGGCGGCGCAAGATTACCGGCAACACGATTGAGCGCGTCGCGCAAGCGCTGGCAGCCACAGAGGGATGATTCAGTAATGACAACATCGATTCAATGAAACCGGTCGCGATATTTCGTTTCTCACCAAGCGATGGTGCCGGTTACTTTCAGACCTATCTTGATCGACGTGGTATCGCATCGAAATTGTTTCAGGTTGATGCAGGTGATCGCGTCCCGACCAAGCTCGATGATTACGTGGGTTTCGTGTTCATGGGCGGCTCGATGAGCGCGAATGACGCGCTACCGTGGATTCCACCAGTGTTGAAGTTCATCAAGAAGGCTCTTGATGATGATCGCCCGTGCCTCGGTCACTGCCTCGGTGGACAACTCATGTCCAAAGCGATCGGCGGCGTGGTGAGCAAGAATCCGGTGAAGGAAATCGGCTGGAACCCGATTCGCACCGACGACAATCCTCTGGCACGCAAATGGCTCGGCGACGACATGGTCGATGAGCGCGACCTGATGTCGTTTCAGTGGCATGGTGAAACGTTCACGATTCCGCCGGGCGCGACGCGCATCCTCACCGGTGACGCGTGTGAGAATCAGGCGTACGTGATTGGCAATTCACTCGGCATGCAGTGTCACGTTGAAATGACGCAAAAAATGATTCAATCGTGGTGCCGCGATTGGGAAAAAGAACACGCTGACCCGACGCTGCCGAGCATTCAAACGCCTGCTGAGATGATGGAAGAAATGCGTGACAACCTGGTGTTGTTGAAACAGCTCGCCGATCAAGTGTATGGCGTGTGGTGTGCGGGGTTGTCTGAAACATAACGTCACACCACAAACAACTGTTGGGTACCTCTAAAAATTCAATCAAGCCGATGATGGCAAGGCGCAAAGTCGCGAAAAAGCGCAGTGCACACGTAGTACATGAGCATTTTGAGCGGCTTTGCAACGCCGCCAGCGCGGCTTCAGTGAATTTTTAGAGGTGCCCTGTTGTCATTCCGAGCCGCCGTTGGCGAGGAATCTCATCCCTCAGCACGTTGGCTGATCGCTTGATGCATCGCATTTCCGTTTGCGGGCGGATGAGGTTCCTCACTCCGTTCGGAACGACGGTGCTTGGTTCGTTCAATGCACAAGTGCGGGTCCACCAACAAGAATTGTCATATCGAGCCAACCGCGAGATATCTCATCTCGCAAACGATCGATGCTCCCGCAATTATTTTCGAATGCTTAGTCCCGAAAATTATCGAACTGCAACGGCACTTCATCGATTTTGGATTTGCATAGCGCCATCACCGCCTGTAAATCGTCGCGCTTGTTGCCGGTGACGCGCACCGATTCACCCTGAATGGCGGCGCTGACTTTGATTTTTGAATCCTTGATCAGCCGCTGAATCTTCTTGGCGAGCTCGGTTTCGATACCGTTCTTGACGTTGATGATTTGCTTGATCTTGTCGCCGCCGATTTTTTCCTTTGGCTTCTCATCGAGCAATCGCACATCGACCTGACGTTTCGCCAGTTTGTTGAGCATCACGTCTTTGACTTGGCCGAGTTTGAAATTGTCGTCCGCGTAAAGCGTCAGTTCCAACTCCTTTTGCTCGATGCGTGCGTCAGAGCCCTTGAAATCAAAGCGGTTGGTGATTTCTTTGTTGGCCTGCTCAATCGCGTTCTTGAGTTCGACCTTGTTGACTTCACAGACGATATCGAATGATGGCATGGTATTTCTCACTTGAGTAGGGTGCGCCGCGCGCACCACAAATACAAATTCGCCGA
>JBCKPM010000134.1:0-3954 GCA_038901675.1 Usitatibacteraceae bacterium
GTCAATATTCAATCGGCGCTAGCATGGGCACTTCACAATGGTCTTCGGATGAGTGAACCAGTAGTCAACGTGACGGATCTGACCCGCCGCTTTGGTGCCAAGACGGCGCTGGCGTCGGTGAGTTTGTCTGTGCCGCGCGGAAAGGTCTACGGCCTGGTCGGCGCAAATGGGGCAGGCAAGACCACGCTCATCAAGCACATTCTGGGTCTTCTGGTGGCCGAAAGCGGCTCGGTGCGCGTGTTTGGCCTCGATCCGGTCGCCGATCCGGTCGGCGTCCTCTCGCGGATCGGCTACCTGTCCGAGGACCACGACCTTCCCGGCTGGATGAGCGTCGACGAACTCGTTCGCTACTCGCGCGCGTTCTATCCGGCCTGGGACGATGCGTACGCGGAGCAACTCCGGCAGGCCTTCGCGCTGGACCCATCGGCCAAGATCAAGAACCTCTCCAAGGGGCAGAAGGCGCGCGCAGGATTGCTCGTAGCCCTCGCGTATCGGCCCGAATTGCTGGTGCTGGACGAGCCGTCGTCCGGGCTCGACCCCATCGTTCGCCGCGACATCCTCGGTGCCGTCATCCGCACCATCGCCGATGAAGGCCGCACCGTGCTGTTCTCGTCGCACTTGTTGGAGGAGGTGGAGCAGGTTGCCGATCATGTGACGATGATCAGCCACGGTCACATCGTCCTGAGCGCGCCGCTGGAGGCCATCAAGCAATCGCATCGCTGCGTGACTGTGCGTTTTGCACAATCGCGGGCCCAACCCCTGGCGGTTTCGGGCGTTCTGCAGTGGGACGGTGGTGGCCACGAATGGACGGCGCTGGTCCACGGCGTGGATGACCTGCAGGCGGCCGTTGCCGACTGGGGAGCGCACATCGTCGCCGAACGTGCGGCAACCCTCGATGAGATTTTCGTAGGCCATGCAGGGATCTCCGCAGCGGCGGCGACGGCAGCAGCGGCGGACGCGTAACGCCATGCGCTCCCCCGCCCTCGCGATCCTCTGGGAAATCCTCCAACGGCATCGCTGGGGACTGAGCGCCGTGATCCTCTACCTGCTCGCCCTGGGGACGGCGAGGCTCCTCGTTCTCGAGCCCGGACGACCCCTCGCGCTGGTCAACTCCGAGCGCTTTGCGTTCACCGTGATCATGCCGCTGTCGTTCTCCTTCATGTACTTGCTGGTGGTGTTCAGCTTTGGCCTCGCCGGTGACTTGGCCGGACGCCAATCGATGTATCCCGCCCGCATGTTCACTCTCCCCGTGACGACCAACGCATTGGCAGGCTGGCCGATGCTCTATGGCACGGTGGCCATGGCGGGCGTCTGGTTCGCGACGACGCTGTTCGCCTTGTGGCCCTCCGGAGTCAACGTTCCGCTGATATGGCCGGCGCTGTTTGTCGCCGCACTCCTGGCCTGGACGCAGGTGCTGATGTGGATGTCGTATGGATTGCCGGGGCTGCGATTGATCGTGGCCGTGCTGGTCCTCGTCGCGATCTACCTCGTCGCGATACTGGGGATCCACTTCAAACCGGCGGAGCTACTGATGGTGGCCATCTTCGCGCCGCAACTGCCGATCGCGTTTTTCATCGCGCGCGCCGCCGTCGCCCGCGCTCGCCGCGGCGACGTACCCGATTGGCGGGGAAGGTTCGTCCGGCGCGGCCAGGCGGCGGGTGTCCTCCCGCGACAGCGAGACCATTTTCATTCGCCCGGCAGCGCGCAAGCGTGGTTCGAGTGGCACCAGCATGGGCGCTCGTTGCCAGTGTGGGTGGGCATCCTGCTGCCGTTCGAGCTGGCCTTCCTGTTTCTCGGCAGCAACGACTCACCCGCGCTCATCTTCTACACCCTGCTCGGCGTGCTGCTGACGCCTGCCTTCATGGCCACGTTCGCCGCCCCCGCGTTGTTCAAGCCCACCAGCCAGGCGAGCGATTCCCGCGCCATGACGCCATTCGAAGCGACGCGGCCGTTGACCAGCGCTTCGCTCATCGCCGCCAAGCTGAAAGTGGCGCTCTGGAGTACGCTGGCCACGTGGCTGCTGGTGCTCGTCGCCATCCCGCTGGCGCTCGCCCTGTCGGGCACCTGGCCGGCGGTGATTGAGCAGGCGCGCCAGTTGGCCGACGCAGTGGGGACGCCCCGCGCCGTCGTGGTCGTGCTGCTGGGATGCTGGCTGCTGGTGGCGTCGACCTGGAAACAGCTCGTGCAGAGCCTCTACATCGGCCTGAGCGGCCGGGAATGGCTGGTCAGGGCGAGTGTGTTGCTCGGCATGTCAGTGGTCATCGTCATCGTGGGGCTCGTTCAGTTGGCCAGGGATGGGAGCGACCTGCGGGTGACGTTGTGGAACGCAATGCCGTGGATCCTCGTGATTCTCGTCCTGCTCAAGATGTCCGCCGCTGCCTGGATCGCCACGCGCCTCTATCAGAGCCGACTGCTTGGCGACCGCACGCTCGTTGCCGGTGCGGCTGGTTGGCTCCTCGCCGTGCTCGCGCTCTTTGGCCTGCTCGTGTGGCTTGCCTCAACGCCGTTCATCCCGCGCTACTTTCTGCTGCTCGTCGCGATCCTGGCAATCCCGCTGGCGCGACTGTCCGCAGCACCCTTGGCGCTCGCGTGGAATCGCCATCGATGACCACCACCGCCAACCGGCAAGACAGGAGGTGGGTCATCGGTGCGGTGCTGGCGCTCATCAGCCTTCCGCTGGTGTTGGCGCTGGCAGAGGCCGTGTCTTTTTACGTCCAGAATCGGAGCAACGGCTTCATGGTGTCTTCGGGTGAGGAGCGCGAGTACCTACTCTACGTCCCGGGCAGCGTCGACCGCTCCAAGCCCACGCCGCTCGTCATCAGCATGCATGGGGCAGGAATGTGGCCGGCCGCGCAGATGCAGACCAGTCTATGGAACCGGACGGCGGACGAGCACGGGTTCATCGTCGTCTACCCCTCGGGCTTGAGCGGTCGTGGACGCAGGGTCTGGCGCGCGAGCGGCGGGCCCGGCCAAGTGCGGGACGTCCGCTTCATTTCAGAGCTGATCGACACACTTCAGGCGAGCTACAACATCGATGCCACGAGGATCTACGCGGATGGCCTTTCCAACGGTGGAGGCATGGCCTTCGTCCTTTCCTGCACGCTGTCCCACCGCATCGCCGCAGTCGGGATGGTAGGGTCTGCCTATCTGCTGCCGTGGAGTTGGTGCACGGACTCGCGGCCGGTGCCGATGATCGCCTTTCATGGAACAGCCGATCGACAAACTCCCTACAACGGCGGCAAGGTGTGGTTTGCCCCCAAGCCGTTTCCGAGCATCCCCGCCTGGACCGCGAATTGGGCGCGGCGAAACCGTTGCGCGCCCAATCCCATCGACGCCGTGATCGCGGCGGATGTGACCCGTCGCTCATACACGCACTGTGCCGACGACGCGGACGTGGTGCTTTACACGATCCAGGGTGGAGGCCACACTTGGCCCGGCGGCGGGGAGCCGTTGCCGGAGTGGTTCGTCGGATCCACTACCCACAACATTGACGCCTCTGGCCTGATGTGGGCGTTCTTTAGAGATCATCCGCTTTCGAGGAAGTAACAAGCCGCAGCGCTATCCTGCGGCTTTTGAGGCCGCGCGATCGACAGATGCAAAGTTCAGCGTTGAACGACTGCTTGTGAGAAGCAAATAATGGGGACAACGGTGTGTTTTCGTTATGTGGGCGCAACACGGTAAAACTTAAATTTTGGTGCCGATCGTCCCGCTTGATACACGTTTGGCGCTGCTGGCCGCAGAGTTGCATCGCACCCACCGACTTGCAACGGCTGACGCGATCGTCTACGCCACTGCGCGAGACCGGGGAGTTGATCTATTAACCTGCGATGCTCACTTCGACGGCCTGCCCGGCGTCGTGTTTATCTCCAAGTCGTCCTAGCCGCCGCGAACAGCCAAGCTTAGACGAAGCGCGTCAGCGGTGGCCGGGCACAGCGACGAAGCCGTGTACCCGCA
>JBCKPM010000135.1:0-3945 GCA_038901675.1 Usitatibacteraceae bacterium
AAGAGGGCAAAGTGCACACCGCCATTTGGCGCGCGGAAAATGGGTCGCCACCGCCCAAGCGCGTGATGGTCGTCGATGACACCGTCACCGCAGACTCCGCTTATCGCCTCGCCTGCGAAGGCACTGCGATGATTTGGCGCGGTGACTTTCAGAATGCGCGACAGTTGTTACTCGCACTCGCACGCCGCACTGATGCCAAAGCCATTCGCGCCAAGCGCACAGCGGTCGCACCGGCAAAGAAAACTGCCGCACGCGCGCAGCAAGCAACAAACAGTGCAACGACTGCGGCGTCACCCGCTGCGGCAGCGTCGCTGCTCGATGCCTTTAACTTGCATCGACTCGCACGCTCCCAGCGCGCCCGCACGTTGTCGATGTTGCTGATTCCGTTCGACACCGATTTCTCCATACCGCTTGGCCGCGCGCCGGATGTGCAAGCCGCCTGCAAGGAAGCGTGGGGGGCACCCACTGGTCGGCCGTCGGTCACGTCGCTACGCGAACTACTCGGCATCATCGGTGCGCATGAGTGGCGCAAGAAAGGCGTGGAAATCGCCGCGCTGGGCGCACGCATTCACCCGCATTACGGCGTGTTCGCGCCGATTCGCAACGAGTATGTGGATTTGGTCGCCGATGCGCCGTTGCCAACGCCCATGCCCACGATGGCGTTCGATATCGGCACCGGCACCAGTGTGCTCGCCGCCATCCTCGTCGAGCGCGGTATTGCTCGGGTGATTGCCACCGACACCGACCCTAGAGCCCTCAGTTGTGCGCGCGACAATTTGCGGCGCATGCGGTTGCAGGATTGCGTTTCCGTCATTGAGGCTGATCTTTTTCCGCAAGGACGCGCACCGTTAATCGTGTGCAACCCGCCGTGGTTGCCGGCGCGACCTTCCTCGCCGCTTGAGCGCGCCGTTTATGACCCGGATAGTCAAATGCTGCGCGGATTTCTTGCCGGACTCGCCGACCACTTGGCGCCCGCGGGCGAAGGCTGGCTGATTCTTTCCGATCTCGCCGAGCATCTCGGATTGCGAACACGTGAAACGTTGTTGCAGTGGATTGAGACCGCCGGGCTGAGCGTGGTCAATCGAATCGATGTCAGGCCAACGCATCCACGCGTGTCGGACAAAACGGATGCGCTGCATTCAGCACGCGCGAAAGAAGTGACGTCGCTGTGGCAGTTGCGGGCGCGCGTAGCGACTTAGGGAGAGTCTGATCAAGTTCATTCAATTCATCTTGCGGCGATATTGGGGCATCTACGTTGTTATGCTCCTCGTGCGGTAGCCCCGCAACGCACCTTCGTCGCATGCCTAGTAGCTGCCCCAATCTCACCACAATCTGAACCAAAGCAACTTGATCAGACCCTCCCTAGCCGAGCGTTGTTTTGGTGCGCGGCGCGCCTGATGTCAGATCACCCGCGAGACCACAAACAGCAGCGCCGAAATCACGACGGTTGAGGCGATCGGAAAATACACATTGCGACTGCGGTAGCGAAACTGCAAATCACCCGGCAAGCGCCCGAGGCCGAAGCGATGCAAGGTCGGCGCCAGAAAACCGAGCACAATGACTGCGACAGTGACCACCAGCATCCATTTGAACACCGGCTAATCTTTGCGCGGTGACGGCGCATCGTGACGCGCCACGGTGGGATCATGTCGCGAACGTGCAATGGTGACGCCGATTTTTTTGACGCCGCGCATGTGTCCGATTTTGGCGACGCTAATTTTCACCCATTCGGCGCTGAAATCATTGAACAACACTTGCACGATATGTTCGGCGAGTGCTTCGAGCAATTTGAATTTGGCCTCTTTCAGGTCACTCTTGACCCGCTCGATGACTTTGCCGTAGTCGATGGTGTCGCGGATGGAGTCGCTGCTACCGGCGCGATGCGTATCGAGGCCGATATCGATGTCGAACTCGAGCGCCTGCGGGCGCTGCTGCTCCCAGTCGTAGACACCGATCCAGGCGTCGGCTTGAAATTCGCGGATGAAAATGATGTCCATAAATCCTGTTCCGACGAAAGTAAAAACCTACTTTCGTCGGGATTAATTTGTAAAAAAACGGGTGGCGAAGCCACGCCGTTTTTGTGGCAAACCCTATCGAATCGCAACATGCGGCGGCTACCGAATGTTGACTGCCGCGCGACGCACCATGCCATTGTAAAGTACTGACCCATGAACGCTTTAATCGCAATTTTGCTCGCTTACTTGATCGGCTCACTTTCGTTTGCCGTCATCGTCAGCCAATGCATGGGCTTGCCCGACCCACATTCATACGGTTCGGGCAATCCGGGCGCGACCAATGTGCTGCGCACTGGCAAGAGAATTGCGGCGCTGCTCACGCTGATCGGCGACGCGGGTAAAGGCTGGTTTGCGTTGTGGATGGCGCAGCGTTTTGCGGCCGACTTCGCGCTGACAGACGCGGCGTTGGCAGGCGTCGCGTTCGCCGTTTTTGTGGGCCACCTGTTGCCGATTTTTCATCGGTTTCACGGCGGTAAAGGTGTGGCGACCGCAGCGGGAATCCTGCTGGCCGTGAGCGGTTGGCTCGGCATCGCCACGCTCGCGACTTGGCTCATCATCGCGGTGTTCTTTCGCTACTCATCGCTGGCCGCATTGGTCGGCTCCGTATTCGCGCCGCTCTACGCTTTTTTTCTGTTCGGATTCACGCCGTATCTGCCGGCCGTGACATTGATGTGCGCGCTGTTAATCTGGCGACACCGCGACAACGTCCGCAAGCTCATCAACGGCACTGAGCCGAAGCTTGGCGCGAATAAGACGGAGACGGTCGCCGATAGCTAACAGCAAAGCGCCAGGTTTAGCGCGCGTTTTGCGGCTTTTTTGCTTGGAAATGCGCGCCAGTGCTGGTGTTTCAATTTCTACTTGCCACCGGTGGCACCCAGCGCCAAAGCGCCAGTGCGCACGCAAAAACACTGACGTAGACCATCCCGAACACCCATAGCGGCAAATCCCAATACAGCCAGTGCGTAATCCAACGCGCCACAAAACCGTGGGAAGGCGCATCGCCGCGCAGCGAGTCTTCCAGCAGTGTCAGCGGGCAGGTCAGCCCCAGCAACGCTTCAACGCTGACAAATGCCAGCGCACCAATGTGCGTCCATCGAAACACACGATTGCGCACCCAGCGCCAGCCGAACCACGCACCGAGCACGATGGCCAGCAGGCCGCCTACGTTGAATAGGACAACACCAGCGTGGACAAGTAGAACAACGTCGGCGAGCATCAGCGCCTCCCAATGCCGTCAGTCTGCCACCAAACTCGGCGTTCATTCCCCGACCAACTTCGATGCTATCTCGCCAACGCGCGCGGGTTGTCGCGCGGTCGCCGTTGCACGCGAAATTTCCTGTCGACTGAAAATGCTTGCGAAAGCGATTGAACCTGCCTATAGTTCCTCGCCTCACTCGGCGACATTATGTCGCGCGGAACCTGCTCATCTCGTCTAGGGTCTTCAGATGAAAATTCGATTTGCTTACACACTTGCCGCAGCACTTGGCGTGTTCGTCACGCTCTGCGTCCCTTCGCTCGCTCAAACGTCAAACCCGGAGGGGGTCGGTGCCGCACTCTCTATCGAGGACATCTGGCGCCAGCCGAATCTTGCGAACATTATGCTGTCCCGCGATGGGAAACACATGGCCGCAACCTTGCCACACAGGGGGCGCATGAATCTTGCCGTGATCGAGTTGGACACACGCAAGGCAACCGCGCTCACTGGCTACACTGATTTCGACGTCATTCGCGTTAGCTGGGTCGGCAGTCGCATTCTGTTTTCGCTCGGCCAGTTCAACTCACCCACCGGCTCGGGCAATTTTGACGGTGGTGGTCTATTCATCATTGATCGAGATGGGAAGAATTTTCGTCGGCTTTCACAAACCGTGCGCGAAACACGCGCGAAAAATGAGTTTGTGTTGCGAGAGTTTAATTTTTTCCGCTCAATTCC
>JBCKPM010000136.1:0-3901 GCA_038901675.1 Usitatibacteraceae bacterium
TGGCGAGTTACACCTTATAGCCGACACCCGCATTTGCCGCGTTGTGGCTAGAGCCCAACGCGAAATGCTGCCGCTGTTTTCGCTTTGACTTCTTCCAACGTCACACCGGTGTGCATTTCGATCAGTGTCAAACCGTTATCGACTTCGAAAACGCACAGGTCGGTAATGATGAGATTGACCACACCTTTGCCGGTCAGCGGCAGGCTGCATTGCTTCAAGATTTTCGACGCGCCGTCTTTTGAGGTGTGCTCCATCAGCACTACCACACGCTTGACGCCGGACACCAGGTCCATCGCACCACCGGGGCCTTTGACCATCTTGCCAGGCACCATCCAGTTGGCGAGGTCACCCTTTTCATCCACCTCCAGGCCGCCAAGAATCGACAGATCGACGTGACCGCCGCGGATCATGCCGAACGAATCGGCGCTCGAGAAAAAACTCGACCCAGGCAACGTCGTGATAGTTTGCTTGCCGGCATTGATCAGATCCGGATCCACCGCGTCGTCGGTTGGGAAGGGGCCGATACCGAGCAATCCGTTCTCGCTTTGCAGTGTGACGTTGACGCCCGGCGGGATATGGTTGGCCACCAGCGTCGGAATGCCGATACCAAGGTTGACATAGTAGCCGTCTCGCAACTCCTTGGCCGCACGCTTGGCCATCAGGTCGCGAATCGGTGAATCTTTCTTCGACGTTGCCGCGCCCTGCACGGTGCGAAACTCGATGCGCTTTTCGTACTTCGCGCCTTGAATGATGCGATCGACGAAGATGCCCGGCGTATGAATTTGATCCGGATCGAGTTCACCGACGTCCACCAACTCTTCGACCTCGGCAACCGTCACTTTGCCGCAGGTGGCGATCATCGGATTGAAATTGCGCGACGTCATGCGATAGACGAGGTTGCCCGCCTTGTCACCTTTCCACGCTTTCACGATCGCCAGATCCGCGCGAATCGCTTCTTCGAGAACAAATTCTTTGCCGTCGAAGATGCGGGTGGGTTTGCCCTCGGCGAGCTTGGTGCCGAACGAGGTGCGTGTATAAAACCCTGGAATACCGGCGCCACCTGCTCGAAATTTTTCGGCGAGTGTGCCCTGCGGCGTGAGCTGCAAATCAATCTCACCAGCCAACACCTGCCGCTCAAACTCCTTGTTCTCGCCCACGTATGACGCAATCACTTTCTTGACCTGCCGCGTTTTGAGCAACAGCCCCATGCCGAAGTCATCGACGCCGGCGTTATTGCCGACGATAGTGAGCCGCTTTACGCTGCTCGCCACCAAGGCGGCGATCAGATTTTCCGGAATGCCGCACAGGCCGAAGCCACCCGCGGCAATCGTCATATCGTCGCGCAGTAATCCGGCAAGCGCGGTGGTGGCGTCGCTAAAAACTTTACTCATGTTGCCTCCAATAATTATCGGTAACTCACTATCTTGCGGTCCAACCGCCGTCGATGGACATGGACGCGCCGGTAATGCCCTGAGCCGCGTCGGACGCCAGATACAACGCCAGCGCCGCGATTTCGTCAACCTGCGCAAAGCGCTTGTTCGGCTGCGCGGCGAGCATGACGTCGCGAATCACGTTCTCCCGCGAAATGCCGTGCACCAGCGCCTGCTCGTCGATTTGTTTTTCCACCAACGGCGTCAGCACGTAGCCGGGACAAATCGCGTTGACGGTAATGCCGGCTTCGGCAACTTCCAGCGCGCATGATTTGGTAAAACCGACCACGCCATGCTTGGCCGCGACGTAGGCCGACTTGAAGGGTGAGGCGACCAGCCCATGCGCCGAGGCGATGTTGATAATGCGACCCCACTTCGCCGCTTTCATGTGCGGCAACGCCGCACGCGTGGCGTGGAACACCGACGACAGGTTGACCGCAAGAATGGCATCCCATTTGTCCAACGGAAACTCGTCGACCGGGGCGACATGCTGAATGCCCGCGTTGTTAACGAGAATGTCGCACCCGCCAAAGGCTTGCATCGCTTGATCCACCATGTCGGCAATGTCGCCAGGCTTTGACATATCGGCAGCGGAATAACGCACGTCAACGCCGAACTCGGTAGATAACGCAGCGCGCAGGGTTTCGATTGCAGCCGCTTCGCCAAAACCGTTGAGCGTAATGTTGGCACCTTCGCGTGCGAGGGCGCGTGCGATGCCGAGTCCGATGCCCGAGGTGGAGCCGGTGATGAGGGCAGATTTATTGGTGAGGGATGTGGCCATTTTCTTCATCGATTTTTGGTTGGTTTTGCGCAAGGTAATTCAGATTGTGTAAGTGCTGGATCCCAGCCTGCGCTGGGACCCAGCACTTACACAATCTGATCGAACAGGTCATGCCACTCCGGGTTCTCACGTTCTATCAAGTCCAGCTTCCACAACCGCTTCCACGCCTTGATGTTCTTCTCGCGGGTGATCGCCGACTCCATCGTCTCGTGCTGCTCAAACCAAACCAGCAGATGAACGCAATGCTGTTTAGTAAAACCGTCGATCAAATCATTCTTGTGCTGCCAAACGCGCTTCACCAAATCCGACGTTACACCGACATAGATCGTCCCATTACGCTGGTTCGCCAACATGTACACACAAGGGATTTTTTCCATTGTTCAGACTTGACGATGGACTGGGTCTCTGCGCCTCGTAGCGCCGCCTTTCCTCATTTCAACTCACCGACCGTCCCGCCCCGCTGCATCTCTAGGTGCGGAATGCCATCTTCGATGTAAATTTCCGAATCGGTGACAAATCCAAATGACTGATAAAACTTTTCCAGCCGCGCCTGGGCACCGATGCGGTTGGGCACACTCGGATAGAGTCTGTCGTGACGCGCACACACTTCGGTCATGATTTGCTTGCCGAATCCGCCGCGACGATACTTTTGTGTGGTGATAACGCGGCCGATGGAGGGGTAATCAAACTTCACGCCCGCATCGACCAATCGGCAATACGCCACGAGCTCACGGGTGTCGTTGCTGTCGTCCCAGCCGAGCAGATGCCATGACTGAAAATCCGCGCCATCCAGATCCTGAAACGGGCAGTTCTGCTCCATCACGAACACGTCGATACGCGCTGCCGATGCCGCATACCAATCACGCGGTGTGAGATTGTCAAAACGTGAGAACTGCCATTGCAATGCCGGTGTGGCCACGATTTATTTCACCTTCGCCAAATGCAGCCACGTTTCGACTACCGTGTCTGGATTGAGCGACATCGACTCGATGCCTTCTTGCATCAGCCACTCAGCGAAGTCGGGATAATCGGACGGCCCCTGTCCGCAAATGCCGACATATTTGTTGGCTTTGCGACACGCCACAATCGCCATGTGCAGCATGCGCTTGACCGCCGCATCGCGCTCGTCAAACGCGCCCATCACCAAGCCGGAATCGCGATCAAGCGCGAGGGTTAACTGCGTCATGTCGTTGGAGCCAATCGAAAAACCATCGAATCGCTCAAGAAATTCGTCCGCCAAAATCGCGTTCGATGGAATCTCGCACATCATCACAACCCTCAATCCGTTCTTGCCGCGTTCGAGCCCGAAGTCTTTCATGATGCCAAGCACCGCATCGGCTTCACCGAGCGTGCGCACAAACGGCACCATCAGTTCGACGTTGGTCAGGCCCATTTGGTCGCGCACAAATTTCATCGCCTCGCATTCGAGCCGAAAGCAATCGCGGAATGACTGCGAGATGTAGCGTGACGCACCGCGAAAACCGAGCATCGGATTTTCTTCGGTCGGTTCATAGCGCGAGCCACCGATCAGATTGCGGTATTCGTTGGATTTGAAATCCGACAGCCGCACAATGACTTTTTTCGGCCAGAACGCCGCGGCAATGGTCGACACGCCCTCGGCCATTTTCTGGACGTAAAAATCGGTCGGTGAGGCGTAGCCGCGCGATGCCTTCGCCACTGCGGCGCACAA
>JBCKPM010000137.1:0-3898 GCA_038901675.1 Usitatibacteraceae bacterium
ACCATGCCAACCGCCGCAATCGTGCGTCGCGTCTTGTCACCTTCGTTCAGCCAATGCGCGCCGAGTAACGCCGCAAACAGAATGGACAGTTCGCGTGCTGGTGGGTACACCACCGACAAGTCGCCGCCGGATCGGTAGGCGCGATCGAGCAACAAAAAGTAGACCATGTGAATGCAGCCGGACCCCACGACCATGCCGATGGCTGTCCACGAAAAAGTGAATCCTTGCCACAGCAAGAAAATGGAAATCGGCGTGAGTGCCACGCCTGCTGTCACCGCCGACAGGGTCAACACGCCCAATCCGCCGCCGCATTTCTTGAGCAGATAATTCCATGACGCGTGCAGTAACGCTGCGGTGACAACCAGAATGAGGGCGCTGTTGCTCAGACGAGGAGCCTAGTATTTTTCCTTGCGAATCACGCCCACATCGGACACGTAAAGCGAGAGGGAAAAATTCTTTGCGTAGTTGGCGATTACGTGTTCAACGATTTTCTCCGCGACCGTCGCCTCACAAACCACCTCCATGCGGATCGACCGGCTGCCCTCCCACTCGGCATCGCGTGTGCTCTGTTCGCCCCCGCCACGCACATCAGCAATCGTATATCCATGCGCACCAAAGCGCTTGATGTCGCGTACCAGAAACTTCTCCAGCGCGGATTCGCCGATGATGACCAGCAGTGTCTTCGGATGAGTATTCATTTGTGTAGCATCTTCGCAAATTCGAAATAGAGGGGAATACCAAGCGTGAGGTTGAACGGAAACGTGATGCCAAGCGCGGCACCAATCGACAAACTCGGGTTGGCTTCCGGGATCGCAATACGGATCGCTGCGGGTGCGGCGATATATGAGGCACTTGCCGCCAGCACTGCCAACAGTGTGGTGCCGCCGAGCGAGAGGCCGATGGCGTGACCCAAGCCAGCGCCAATCATGGCAAAGGCGATCGGAATGATGATGCCAAAGGCGATCAAGAACGGGCCGGAACGCTTGAGGTCGCCCAGGCGGCTGGCGGCGACCAGCCCCATTTCGAGGAGGAACAGCGCAAGTACGCCCTTGAATAGATCAAAGAACAACCCGCGCATGGGATCAATGCCCTGTGGCCCCGCCAGCCAGCCGATGAGGAGGCCGCCGACCAGCAGCACAACCGTCTTGCCAAACATGATTTCGCGGGCGAGTTCACCCCAGCGTACGGTTTTCAACGTGTGAAGGCGCGCCAGCAGGATACCGACAACGATGCCGGGCACCTCGAGCAGCGCCACAAACAGCGGCATGTACTCCTCAAACGGTACGCCACGCTTGGTAACAAAGGCAAGGCCGACGGCAAAGGTCACCACCGAAACCGAGCCGTAGTGTGCTGAAATCGCGGCGGCATCAAAGCTGCTCAAACGACCGAGGAAGCGAAGCACCGGATAGGCCAATAGTGGTAACAGCAGACCCATCGCCACAATGGCGACGGCTTGCGGGGCAACGGTGCTGATCGGGTGCTTGGCGAGCTCGACTCCGCCTTTCAACCCGATGGCCAGCAGCAGATAGATGGAAAGCGTTTCGTACAGTGCTTCCGGTAATCGAAGATCACTCTTGGCCAGACGCGCAACAACACCGAGTACGAAAAAAAGAACAATTGGATCCATAGGATCGAACTAGGGGCGCATGGCGTGGATCAAATCCAGGTAGTCGTCCCGGTCTGATGTGATGTAACCTCGGCGCAGCAAACAATCGACGATCACTAACGCGGCGTCGACCGTAAATTGCGCTGGATTCTCGAGGCGCGTGAGTAAATCCGCAATCGGAACACACTCAAAACTTTCAACTTCGCCATCGGTTGCAGTTGGCACGAACGTCTCGGGCAGGATGAGGTCGTGCACGAATACGATTTCCTTGTGTAAGCCTTCTTCGACTTCACGTTTGCAGCGAACGGCACCAGCAGCACGCGCCTGATTGGCGAGGTCGGCGGGGATGCCCGCCTCTTCATGGCATTCCTTGACCAGCGTTGTCATCGGTGTATAGCCGCGCGCGATGCGCCCCGCCGCGACGTTGTCGATTTTGCCCGGGTCCATAAACTTGGACTCTGCACGCTTGGCCAACCACATATACGGCTGTCCTTCGCGCGCGGTCAGACCATTCAGGTGCGCGGCGTACATGGTTAGGCCAAAGTAGCGCGACGCCGCGCGCTCGATATAAAACAGCGGCGGCGAGTGAAACGTTTCGCCGACATTGACCAATTCACTCCGCCAGCCGCGAATGACATCTTGCGTCGCGAGTGATTCGACAACCTCGGCCATCGCCGCGCTGCGATGTTCAGCGTTGGAAAAATCGCCGATCATGCTCACGCCGCGCGGTCGCAACACAAACAGTTCCGGCCAATCAGCGAGTCGCTCAGCGAAAGATTTTTTCATCCAGCCGACAAGTGTGCCATCAACATTGAACGGCAGCAGGCTGTCCGACGGGTGAAAGGTGGAGGCCGCCTTGACAAAATTGTTGAGCGCGCTGGTCATGATCAAAGGTTATTCTGTATGGACTTTTTTGTCACGGTCATTTTTGACAATAGTAGCGCATTCTCATAGACTGCGCCGTCTCGCGTTGGGCGTGGTCGGACGCATGCATGCTCGCGATCTGATTGCGTCGGCAATTCTGGAGGTTGGGTTGAAAGTCATCGTGTTGGGTGCCGGTGTGGTCGGCGTTTCATCTGCGTGGTATCTGGCGAAACAGGGACACGACGTAGTGGTGGTGGATCGGCAGCCGTCGGCAGGTATGGAAACCAGCTTCGCCAACGGCGCACAGGTTTCCGTGTCCCAATCTGAGCTGTGGGCGGCACCATCGGCACCACTCAAAGTCATCAAGTGGCTGTTTCGTGAAGATGCGCCCCTGTTGTTTCGCCCACAACTGGATTGGCAACAGCTCTCCTGGGGCCTTGAGTTCTTGGTCGAGTGCCTGCCATCGCGCTATCGCTTCAACATCCAGCAGATGGTGAATCTGGGGCTCTACAGTCGGCAGTCATTGCAGACGTTACGCGCTGAAACCGGCATCGAGTACGACCACGCGACGCGCGGCATTTTGCAGTTTTACACCGAAGAGAGCGATTACGCCGACGCGGCGAAGGCGTGCGACATGCTGTCCAAGTTTGGCATCGAGCGGCGCGTGGTGAGTCGCGACGAAGCGCTGCGCATCGAACCGGCATTGAACAGTCTCGGAGCACGCCTGAAAGGTGCAAGCTATGCGGAGTCTGACGAGTCGGGTGACACATTCAAGTTCACGCAAAATTTGTCGACGCTCGCGCAGGCCAACGGCGTCCGGTTTATGTATGACACCACCATCGAGGCGTTGCGCGTTGAACAGGACCGCATTTCCAGCGTCGTCGTCAAGCGGCGCGACGCGGCGACCTACGACGCAATGTCGGCCGACGCGTATGTGGTGAGCCTCGGTTCCTACAGCACACCGATGTTGAAGACCATTGGCATTTCGATTCCGGTGTATCCGGTCAAAGGCTACTCGGCGACGTTACAAACCGAAGGCTTTAGCGGCGCGCCACACGTCAGCTTGACGGATGAGGCGATGAAAATTGTGTTCTCGCGCCTCGGCGACCGGCTGCGAATTGCCGGAACGGCCGAGCTCGCCGGATACAACACGGAACTCAATATGGTGCGCTGCGAGGCGCTCGTCAAACGTGCGCGCGATTTGTTTCCGAGCGCGGCGGACTACGACCACCCCCAATACTGGATCGGCTTGCGGCCATCGACGCCGTCCAATCGCCCATTGATTGGTCGCGCGCATTACGCCAACCTGTTTCTCAATACGGGTCACGGCACGCTCGGCTGGACCGAAGGCCCCGGCTCCGGCCGCGCACTGGCCGACATTATTTCCGGCAGAGTCCCCGAAGTCGATTTTCGTTTTCTGAACGTTGA
>JBCKPM010000138.1:0-3885 GCA_038901675.1 Usitatibacteraceae bacterium
GTCACCCATCTGCGACACGAATGCATCGTGCATCGACTTGAGTTGGGCGTCGGTCACCGGATTTGCCTTGGAATGATCTTCAAAGTAGGCGCGGATCAACACCGTCTGCGAAGCAATGCGCATCTGCGCGGCAACACCCGGATCCTTGTCCAGACCGCGTTTGGCAGCCGCCTGTGCGAGGATTTCGCGGTTGACGAGTTCGTCGCGGATGGCTACCACAAACTCGGGGGTGGATGGCTGTCCAGACGCCTCGCGTTCGCGATTCATGGCGTCAAAGTAGGCTTGCGGGATGATGACGCCGTTGACGCTGACGCGCCCGTCTGCTTTCGCAGCGGCGGCAGGCTTTGTTGCGGCTTTTTCAGCCTTGCTCTGTGCAACAGCGTTGGTGGCGATGAGCGGCAGAGTAAGTGCAATTGCCATGGCGAGGGTTTTTTTAGTCAGTTGCATTAATTCTTCCTTCTGGTAAGTGATACAAGATTAATTTTCAATCATTCAGTTCGCGCGTCAATTGTCAAGGCGTGAATACGGGTTTTCATCAAGTCGTCGAGCAATTGGTAAATCATCCGGTGTCGGGTAACCAGTGGTTTGCCGACAAAGGCGTCCGACACGATGCGAATTTCGAAGTGTGTGCCATCGCTGCTCCCGGTTCTCGTTGCGTGCTCGCTGGCACCCACATGACCCGCATGCGCCGCCGAATCATCCGTGACGACGATATGCCGAGGATGAAGCGGTTCCAATCTAGCGACGATTTCGTCTCGTATCGAAATCACAATCTGCTAGGCGGGTAGTGTTTTGTTGAAGGGTTTGACCGTCACTCGCGCAAATACATTTCCGAGATTATAAGGATCGTCTGCCGCCCAGGCGATGGCGGCTTCTCTTGAAGAAAATTCGGCAACGATGAGTGAACCGGTAAAGCCCGCGGGTCCCGGGTCGCTGCTGTCAGTGGCTGGGTGGGGCCCCGCAACGAGCAGGCGCCCAGCGGCTTGCAGCTGCTTCAGGCGCTCAACGTGAGCCGGGCGGTTGGCCAAGCGCCGCGCCAATGCCCCAGGCAAATCCTCGCACATGATGGCGTACAACATCAGTGCTTTCCTTCAGGCCGGATTTTCGATTCGCTGTCAATCGATGTAGCCGCAGCGATTGCGGGTTCATCGTTGGGCAAATACGGCATCAGCCAGACGATTTGCAGCACGATAAAGACAAAGAATAGGCCCATGTCGCCGAAGGTCTTGAACAACACCCAAGTGTCGGTCGACGTGTAGTACGCAAACCAGATGTTAAGGAGGGCAACGCCAAGCAAAAACGCGATCCAGCTCAGCGACAGCTTGCGCCACACCGCGTCGGGCGCTTGAATGGTGTTGTTGAAAATAAACGACACCGGGTTTTTCTTCAACCAGAACTGCGCAATGGCAATCGCCGCCGCCATTGCCGCGAACAATACGGTTGGTTTCCACTTGATGAACATCTCATTCTTGAAAACGATGGTCGCACCGCCGGCGACCAAGATAATGCCGAGACCCATCCACATCATCGGTTCCACTTTTTTTCCGACTAGCTTAAGGTAGCCGACCTGTACCATCGACGCGGCGATGGCAACGCCAGTAGCGACGTAAATGTCGAAGGCTTTATAGGTCACAAAAAAAAGAATGACCGGAAAAAAATCAAACAGAAATTTCATCGTGAGATGCTTAGGGAGTACGCGAGCGCCATCGTGAGTCGGTGCCCTGAAATGGTGCTCTGAAATGGTGCTCTGAAATGGTGCTCTGAAATGGTGCTCTGAAATGGTGCTCTATGGCAGCCTTGAATTATCTCACGATCGAATCTACGTTGTTAAGCCGACGAGTCTAGTGAGACTGTGCCAGGCGGCGGCTTTCCGCAGCGATCAGGGCGTGGGTCTCCACTGGGAATCCCGGCTGGCCAGCGAGTACCAGTGCCTGGTCATAGAATCCTTCCCGTTCGTCCGGTAGCGCCTCGTTGAGCCGGTCGAAAGCGTAGCGCGTCAGTGTGATATCGCCCGTTCGAATGGCGGCAATCGCAAAGTTGATGTGTAGGATGCGCCACGGCCGCTCCGGGTTTGATCGCTCCAGATCGCCCGAAAGTTGGGGAGCCAGGTGCAAAATCATGCCCTGCATCAACGCGAAGACCGCCGCCGTTTCCTGCTTGCTCGACGCACCATTGGTGCGTCTGGCCAGGGCATTGACGATCGGCTCGCAGACCGTTATGGTGATAGCGTGACGCATCGCCCATAGCGCGACGCCGATGGTGACCGCGTCAAACTCATCGATACTGGCGTGCTGTACATGCGAGGTCAACCACGATTCGACGTTGGCAATTTCGCGCAGCGCGTCATTGGCTGCGTCGTCGATGTCCGCCACCGGCAGCTCGCCGTCGCGGCCGTAGCTCAAGTCGAGGCGGTCGGCAACGGCGAGGAACTCCGCCAGCGCCGCGAGCGAGGCCATCGTTGTGGCGTTCGGCGCAAGCGCGACGATACGCCGCCACACCGGCGCAAACAGCGCCGCAAGCAACGCGGCGTCGTGTTGGGTGTCCGGGCTGTCAGGCTCGAAACCTTTGGTCACCAGCCGTATTGGTCTTGTTTCAGTCATAGAATATTCACTTTGGAGCTTTCATTGGGACTTCGGTTCCGCACGCGATCTCAGAAGGTCGCAATTTTCCTGTAAAAGTCGCCATTGAACACACTTAATTTTGACCTGCACAATCACAGCACTGCGTCCGACGGCTTACTATCGGCAGAGGAGTTGGTTCGGCTCGCCCATCGAAACGGCTGTGACGCGTTCTCCCTCACCGATCATGACACGGTCGCCAATATCGCCGCCGCCTCCGTTTGCGCTAGCGCTCTGGGATTGAGATTCATTGTCGGCGTGGAGGTTTCCGTGTCGTGGGTGCCGAAAGGCGATATCGATAGTCCGATGACCACCATTCATATCGTGGGCTTGAATATCGAACCAACCAACGAGGTGCTGCTTAGCGGTCTGGCGGGCGTTCGTGGCGGGCGCATCTTGCGCGGCAGGGAGATCGCGCGACAACTGGTCAGTGCGGGGTTGCCGGATATTTTCGACGAGTCGTTCGCACTGGCCGAAAACAAGGAGATGCTGGCGCGAACGCACTTTGCGCGGGTGCTGGTCTCGCGAGGCATCGTGCCTGACATTTCCACGGCCTTCAAACGGTTTTTGACCCCTGGCAACCCGGGCTATGTGTCGCATCGCTGGGCGAGTCTGGACGACGCGGTTGGTTGGATTTGCCAGGCCGGTGGGGTTGCCGTCATTGCGCACCCGGCCCGATACAAGTTGAGCGAACGGGTGATGGACGCGTTGTTAGACGAGTTCAAGGCACTCGGCGGATTGGGCGTCGAAGTCGTGACGGGCAGTCACGCGCCGAGCGAATATGCGTCATTCGCGGCGCGCTGTAAGGCGTTCGGGTTGTATGCGTCGCGCGGCGCAGACTTTCACGGCGCGGCGGAGACGCCGATCGAACCCGGGTGCTTGCCGCGACTGAGTGAAATCGATCGGGATTTGCGGCCTGTGTGGGAACTATTCCATTGATCCCCACGGTCGTCAGTAGTTAATTTTGAGTCAATTTTTTACCCTGCATCCGACTCACCCGGAGCCACGACTCATCAAGCGCGCGGTCGACATCGTGCGCCGCGGCGGATTGATCGCGTATCCGACCGACTCCTGTTATGCGCTTGGCTGCCATATCGGTGACAAGGCAGCGATGGAACGTATACGATTCTTGCGTGGCGTCGACGACCATCATCAATTCACTCTGGTGTGTCGCGATTTGTCAGAGATCGGCATCTTCGCCAAAGTCGACAACACGCAATACCGATTGCTCAGGGCCAATACGCCGGGACCGTACACCTTTATCCTC
>JBCKPM010000139.1:0-3851 GCA_038901675.1 Usitatibacteraceae bacterium
GCCTGAGGCACTACAGCTAGCGGTGTAGCTGGTGATCGATGAACCACCGTCGTTGGTGGGGGCGGTGAACGACACCGTGACGGAACCAGAGCCTGGACCGGCGGTCGCTGACACGTTTTGAGGCACGGTAGGGGTGAACTGCGTCGCGGTGATGTCCGCGCTCGTCTTGGTAAGAGCACCATTCCCGGCGCTGTTGCCTCCGCTCAACAGCATCGAACCGTCATTCAGCATCTGGGCACCGGAGAAAAGCCCGTGGGTTTCAGCAGAATAGGTTCGCACCCCATTCGTACCAAAGCTCTGATCCAAAGTGCCATTGGGCAAAAATCGGGCTAAGAATGGCGCGACGACCGAGTTTGCCTGATGCCCATTCCCTGAAACAACAATACGGCCATTCGGCGTCAATGCAACATCCCATCCTGATGCTCCTAACGAGTCTGGAGTAATGACCGCAAGAGGACTAAATCCACCATTACCGAAATTCGCATCAAGCACGCCATTGGCGTCAACCTGCATCAAACCCCAGCCCCCACCCGCAGACGTGGAGCCATTAAAGGCGACAAGCATCTTGCCGTTGGACAGTATCAGCAGCCGAGAAATCAGGAAACTCATGGATAACCCGGCAGGCATCGGGTATGAGCCCATGCCTCCCGATGCGAAGGTCGTATCCAACGAACCGCTGGTCGTGAATCGCGTCAACCTCACACCGCCGCCGCCCTCACCGCCCACTACGGCACGCCCGGCAGAATCCAGATCCATGCTTCGGCCTTGCGAAGAACCTGTTGTAAAAGCTGACTTGGCGAGTCCCGCGATACCATATGTCAAGTCGATGGTGCCGTCGGCATTGAAGCGCACGACTGCCGCCTGCCGAAGCGAAAAATCAGACGGAAATAGACGTGAAACGACCAATATCTTGCCATCGGATTGAATACGAACCGCACGGCCCGCACTTAAACCGGGTATCGTGTTTGGCACTACAAACTTAATTTGCCCCGGCGTGCCGCTTGCATTAAACGAGGTATCAACACCTCCTTCGGCAAGCATTCGGGCAGCACCGATAATTTGCGAAGGGTCGACCGATGTCTCAAATCCCCCCGTGAGTACGGCTTTCCCATCGAGTTGCAAAGCGAAATCTCGAAGGCCCCAGCCACCATTGTCGCCCGTGGCAATGGTCGAGTGACCTCCGCTACCGTAGCTTGTATCCAAACTGCCGTCTGCCGCAAATCGCGAAACAACGAAATTACTCTGGCCATCGAGATAGGTGGTACCTGCAGTCAATATTTTCCCGTTGGCGAGTTGCTTTACCCGAAGGTAAATGCCGTTGGAAAAAGAGAGGTTTGAGTAGGTCTGCGTCGTGCGAACGCCAGACGTGCTTAGTGCCGAAATGAATGCATCGTCGTCAGTCGATACGGACCGCCTTCCAGCGACGATAAGCTGACTGCCGTTCCAGACTGCCGCTCTTGCCACCGATACCGTCGTCTCCGGCGCGGTGTAAAGCCCGCTTGTCCCGAAGCCAGGTGCCAACGTACCGTCCGCGTTCAGCGCGAGCACGACAGCGCGCTCGCCATTGGTGCCCCCTGTCCCGACTGCCAAGATGCGGCCGTCAGGGTGCCGAACCATGGAGTACAGAAAGTCAAGCGTGCCGCCTGCATCCTTCGCCGTGCCCGAGAAGCCCGTGTCGGCAACCCCGTTACCGGTTAGGCCAAGTACCAAGAAGTCCCGACCACCAACACTTGTCTGGGTGCAGCCGACGACGATCCGCGAACCATCGAGCAGCACCGACCGGCAATCGCTTGCGCCAGCCGCGGTTGGCAACAAGAAAAGTCCAGTCGAATTGAAGGTGCTGTCGAGCGCACCGGCTGCGGTCAGCCGCGCGACGAATCCAGAAGGTACACTCCCGTAAGTTCCCGCGACAACAATCTTTCCATCCGCTTGTACGGTGACGGCATATCCGATATTGGCACCGGTGCCGGGCGAAAATCGCATCCATCCACCTGTGCCGAAAGTTGTATCCAGCAAGCCGACATCCGTAAATCGAATCACAAGTACGGCGTTTGTGGCGGTGCCGACAACCACGATCTTGCCATCGGGTGTTAGCGCCACAGCGTTATAGCTTTGAAGGCCGCCCGCTCCACCGTCGAAAGCAGTCGTCCGGCCACTCGCGTTACCGCCAAAGCTCGTATCAAGCGCACCAACGGATGTGTAGCGGGCAACGAAGCTTGAGTTAAATTGACCGCTTGGCTCATCCCCTAGTCCGCCGTTCTCGATAGCTACCACTTGGGATCCCAATACAGCCAAGCCCGCTACTGAGTTAGCGCTGCTGGCATTTCCCTGACGTCCCCACGTCAGATCAACGGAATGATCCGCATTGAAACGGGCGATGCCACCACCGGTTGCGTTGGAGCCCGTCGGCGCATCGAAACTAACCAGGTACTTCCCATCTGGCTGCGCGACCAAGCCCGTCGGGGTGTGAATCGCGCGTCCGAGGGACACAGTCGTTCGTCCATTCGATCCGAACGCTAAGTCCAAGTCTCCCGGGGCCGCAGCAACGTCAGCGACGAAGCCAAGACAGTGCACGAGAACGAAAGTAGCAAGTGCGGCAATGGGCCTGTGGCGGTATGTTTCAAGCATGCAACATCTCCTGCAAAAAATACTGCGATCAATACCTCTTGTCGACAACACTTGCGGACGGGTTGATTGTCCTACCCCGCTACACGCTCGCGCTGCCGCAATGGCGAAGTGTGCACGGCTTGCGCCGAAGCCTAACGGCATTCGGTGCGCACGTCGGCCACTCACCGCTTCGCGCTTAGTTCACAATCTTCCAAGCCAGATTAGGCTCAGTATTGATAAACGCCCCCGCCGTCGATGTAGTGCCGTTCATCAAGTACAGATACACCTGACCCGTGGTGTCGTGACGGTACAAGATGTCGGCCCGGCCATCACCGTTGTAGTCGCCCGTGCCCACAATCTTCCACGCCAGATTGGACTCGGCCAATCCAAAGCCGCCCCCCGTGCTTACGTTGCCGTTCATGTAGTAGACGAAGGTCGCGCCCGTGACGTCATGGCGATACAGGATGTCGGCTCGGCCATCACCACTGAAGTCGCCCGTGCTCACAATCTTCCAGTTCAGATCGCCCACCGTGATCGCATAGCCGCTACCCGTGCTGCTGGTGCCATTCATCAGATAGAGGAAGGTCGCACCCGTGGTGTTATGCCGGTACAAGATGTCAGCTTTACCATCACCGTTAAAGTCGGCCACCCCGGCAATCCGCCAAGACAGATTGGATTCGGCAATACCAAAGCCGCCGCCCGTGCTCGCCACACCGTTCATGAAGTAGATGTAGGTCGCACCCGTGAGGTCGTGGCGATACAGAAGGTCGGCCTTGCTATCGCCATTGAAGTCAGCCACACCGGCAATCTTCCAGTTGAGGTCGCTCGCGGTCACGGCAAAGCCTCCGCTCACAATGCTGACCCCGTTCATGAGGTAAATGTAGGTCTGTCCGGTCACGTCGTTGCGATACAGAATGTCAGCCGTGCCATCACCATTGAAGTCGGCCACGCCGGCAATCTTCCAGTTGAGGTCGGCCACCGTCATGGCAAAGCCGGAGACCGGCCCGGCACTGAGTCCATCGCGCCCGAGCACGAAGACCTGGCCGGTCGTGTCGTTGCGATAGAGCACATCGGACTTGCCGTCGCCGTTGAAGTCAAAGCGTGCGGTACCGGTGGCTGACGTCGGGGTGACGCTCGTTGATGCGGCAGAGCTTGATCCGGTGCCGGCACTATTGGCCGCCGATACTGTGCAGGTGTAGGCCACCCCGCCGGTGAGTCCGGTGACGATCAGTGGTGATGCTGCA
>JBCKPM010000140.1:0-3729 GCA_038901675.1 Usitatibacteraceae bacterium
GCCGTCGATCACCGTGACGTTGTTGCTGACGAAGTTCGTCACATAGATTTTATTGGTCACCGGGTTGATGGCGATGGCGTTGGGGGTGTTGCCCGCCGCGACGGTAAAGGTGGTATTGTTGCCGCCGTTGATCACCGTGACGTTGTTGCTGCCTGTGTTGAAGCCCGTCACATAGATTTTATTGGTCACCGGGTTGATGGCGATGGCCCAGGGGGAGGCGTTCACCGCGACGGTGGTGGTGGCATTGCTGGCGCCGTCGATCACCGTGACGGTGTTGCTGTTGCCGTTCGCCACATAGATTTTATTGGTCACTGGGTTGATGGCGACGGCTCTGGGGTTGGCACCCACCGCGACGGTGGTGGTGGTATTGCTGGTGCCGTCGATCACCGTGACGTTGTTGCTGACGAAGTTCGTCACATAGATTTTATTGGTCACCGGGTTGATGGCGACAGAGTAGGGGGTGGTGCCCGCCGCGACGGGTGTGGTGGTATTGCTGGCACCGTCGATCACCGTGACGTTGTCGCTGCCGGCGTTCGCCACATAGATTTTATTGGTCACCGGGTTGATGGCGACGGCTCTGGGGGAGGCACCCACCGCGACGGTGGTGGTGGCATTGCTGGCCCCGTCGATCACCGTGACGTTGTTGCTGCCTTGATTCGCCACATAGATTTTATTGGTCACCGGGTTGATGGCGACGGCGAAGGGGATGGTGCCCGCCGCGACGGTGGTCGTCACCGATTGTGCATACGCACCGTTCACCGACACGATGCCGACCAACAGAGTGACGATCAGTAAGCTCGACATCCTGCGCGCAATGCCCGCCGCAAATTTACCACTCAACATCGTGCGCATGCTCATTGATAAAGCCTTTCATTCAGAAATTGCAAAGAAAGCGAGTTGCCCAATAGTGGCCATTTTACCCCTGCCTGAAACCTTGGCGTGTTGGCGCCGATTGAATATTGACCCACCCTGCTGATTGAATATTGACCCAGGGCTGGTTGCTGCGTTTTGAATCGGCATAATCCTTATAAGTGGGTCAGATTTCGGTCAGCGTCAACAGCAAAGCGTTCAAAAGTCACATTGTCAGTGTTACCTAAAAACGTTACTTTTTGAACCACGCCTCTTGCTGCCGTTACTGGGCGGCTACGTGTGTGTTCATGAATTCGCCCAGCGCCTGCACCCACGTCTCGCGCATGAAAATGAAGCCCGTATTGTGGCCGCCGGCGAGTTCGAGAAACCGTTTGGGGCCTGGCGCCGCTTCATACAGCGCGCGCCCGTGCCGGAAGGGGATGATGTCATCGTCAGGGCTGTGGGCGATGAAGACGGGAACGCTGCTCGCCTGCAAAAAGGCGCGCGTGTCGTAGCTGAACCGGGACAGCCACCTGACCGGCAGAAGCGGATAGAGATCGGCGGCAAGATCGGGCACAGAGGTAAACCCCGAGGCGATCACCAGCGCCGCCGGGGCTTGGCGGCTGGCCAGCCAGGCCGCGACCGCGCCGCCCAGTGATTCGCCGAACAGCACGATGCGCGCCGGGGGAATGTTGCGGGTCTGCGTCAAATAATCCCAGGCCGCTGCGGCGTCGCGGTAGGTGCCCTGCTCGTCGGGCTTGCCGGCGCTCTTGCCGTAGCCGCGATAATCGACGATCAGTGTGTTGTAGCCGAGTCGATGGAACATCTGCAGCGAGTCGAGCCGATGAGAAATGTTGCCGGCATTGCCATGCAGAAACAGCACCGTGCCGCGCGCCGGGTTGCCGGCCGGCACAAACCAGCCATGCAAGGCGATGCCATCGGCCGTGACCAGCCTGACGTCTTCATAGGGAAGGCCGGCCTGCTGCGGCGTGGCGGCAATTTCGCGCCCGATTTCCGGGTGGTAGACCAGACTGGGCTGAAAGAGAAACAACAGCAGGGCCAACCCGCCGTAGGCCATTGCCGCGATGCCGAGAATAGAAGCAATCATGCGCACCTCGCTGTTTCCTCCATGCAGGACTTGGACGACAGCTCATCAATACGTAACGCTAACAGAGCCTCAATACCGGACAGTCGAATCCTGTGCTTCACCTTGTCGGCATCCAGCACGGTGATGGTGTCGCCATCGGCAATACCGACAACCAAGCCGGTGATGGTTTCAGCATTGGCGGTAAGGGCCAGCCCAGCAACAGGCATACAAGGGCTTTTTTCATGGTGGGGCTACGACTTGCCGCCGACAACAATATCCAGCCTTGGCAGCGCCCGCACGATCTTCATGGTTTCAAGGCTCACAGTGATAACCCGCTGAAACAGTTTGAGCGCGTAGGCAGCATCCCCGACAGTCTCGGTGGCCCACAAATTGGCATCGTTCTCGATACCGCTGTCTTTGTGGGTGGTCACGGCCTGCCACAATGCCATCGACTTAGCATTTCCCTTTTTTGGGATGTACTGCTGGTCGGCAAGAGCAGGTTCAAACTGTGACGCATCAATGGGTTTGGCGATGTGAGTACAACTACAACGGCCAACTTATTTATCGACTATTCAAGACATCCTGTCCATCGTCAATCGAAGTGCAGTGAAGTTTTACTTCTTTACGCGTGCCTCTATTGCAGAGACGGCCCGCGCAGCCTCTAGCAGCGGCATTTGGGAAACTGCTAGTGATTCTGTCTTATGCGTACCAAAGTAATAGGCGATGTCGGCAGCGTAGGGACTACCCGCCATAAGCCTGATCATTTCAATAGTAATTGACACATCGTTGGCATACACAACTTTGTCGAAGTCAGGAAACAGATGCAGACGCGGCCCCGCCGCTTTTAGCCATTCCCTCATCGCCTGATCATCTTGCTCTGAATTTTTTGGTGGTGGTGCTGCCGCTACGGGCGCTTGTCGATTCCTGTCCTCTTGGGCGGCACGTCGTGCTTGAGACTCAGCAATATCCGCTTGTGCCCTAGCAGCGCGAAGGGCTTCAAATTGCTGCTTCAGTTGTAACTTTCGGGCTTCGGCTTCGTCATACTCTGCCCTAAATTCATTGAAGGACTTTGGTGGTTTCAGTTGCGAGTCAAAAATGGTTCTAGAAGGTATTTGAACTTGCGCATCTGTCGTGCCAACAAAACACAAGGCAACCAGTAACGCCAAAACAGGTTTCATGTTTCACTCCCTAAAGTTTTCCCCAGACCAATACTGCCCAGATTTTTGCAAGATGCCACTGTCTGCCGATACCAGCTCTCGCGCCTGCCTGATTTCGGCATTCACCATCTTGGACAGCTCGCGCAGCTTTGCCAATTCGCCGCCGGTGAAAGCATCGCGTGATACCGCCGCCTTACCCTCGGGGCTTTTTGGTCCGGTGGACTTTGCCCACGGTTTCATTATCTGCCTTCCACGAAAACAGGCAATGACAATTGACAGCAATGAAACCCAGCGGGTTAGGCTGGGTGTCGGCAGGTTGATGTGGCTCTAAAGTCTGGCGTCAGTCGGTGAAACAAACACCACGCGCAAGGCATCGGGTGGATAACCAGCACGCGCCAGGGCGGCGGACGCTGTTTCGCCATCATCCTGAAAAACAAGCTTGAGCGAATCATCGGCGGCGCTCGCCTTGTTTTCCAGTGCCAATATCCGGCGTTCAATTGATCGCATGGTGTGCCTCGTCAATGATGATTTGGGCATTGCCCCACTCATTGCGCTTTACTTCGCGGCTGGCGCGGTCGGTGAAATCCTGCTCCGATTCGTCCAGTAGGCGGTCCCACACCTGCCCGCCATCGGCGC
>JBCKPM010000141.1:0-3703 GCA_038901675.1 Usitatibacteraceae bacterium
GTGAGTTGAGAACAGCCACTGAGGTCAAGCGCCGTCAGCGCCGTCAGTCCTTCAATGTCCGCCAGCATGGTGAGTTGAGAACAGCCACTGAGGTTAAGCGCCGTCAGTCCTTCAATGCCCGCCAGCGTGGTGAGTTGAGAACACCCTCTGAGGTCAAGCAACGTTAGCGCCGTCAGTCCTTCAATGTCCGCCAGCGTGGTGAGTTGAGCACACACACTGAGGTCAAGCGCCGTCAGCGCCGTCAGTCCTTTAATGCCCGCCAGCGTGGTGAGTTGCGAACATCCAGTGAGGTCAAGCGCCGTCAGCGCCTTCAGTCCTTTAATGCCCGCCAGCGTGGTGAGTTGAAAACACCAACTGAGGTCAAGCGACGTCAGCGCCTTCAGTCCTTCAATGTCCGCCAGCGTGGTGAGTGGATCACACCCACTGAGGTCAAGCGACGTCAGTGCCGTCAGCCCTTCAATGCCCGCCAGCGTGGTGAGTTGATCACACACACTGAGGTCAAGCGCCGTCAGCGCCGTCAGTTCTTCAATGCCCGCCAGCGTGGTGAGTTGCGAACATCCAGTGAGGTCAAGCGCCGTCAGCGCCTTCAGTCCTTTAATGCCCGCCAGCGTGGTGAGTTGAAAACACCAACTGAGGTCAAGCGACGTCAGCGCCTTCAGTCCTTCAATGTCCGCCAGCGTGGTGAGTTGATCACACCAACTGAGGTTAAGCGACGTCAGTGCCGTCAGTTCTTCAATGCCCGCCAGCGTGGTGAATTGATCACACCCACTGAGGTCAAGCGACGTCAGTGCCGTCAGCCCTTCAATGCCCGCCAGCGTGGTGAGTCGAGAACACTCACTGAGGTTAAGCGACGTCAGCGCCTTCAGCCCTTCAATGCACGCCAGCGTGGTGAGTTGAGAGCAACCACTAAGGTCAAGCGACGTCAGCGAGGGCAGTTGTCCGATAGCCTTAGGTAATTCTTCAATGCGCAAATGCGAAAGCGAAAGATGCGTTGCATTGCTCGCCGCCGCTTCAGCGATTAATCGCTCTGCTACTTGATAGGCGCATTCATTGATGTAATCTCGCATGGCTCGACACTGTTATGCAAAAGAGCGATTACATTAACAGAAGACCACGAATAGTTGGTCATTGCCGACAACCAATGTCAATGTAAAGCTGAAATGTCCGCCTTTGGTTTCACAACGAAGTTGCGGTAGGTTTCGTTGTGGGTTTTGAAGTTGACTTTGATCTTGCGGCGAGTTACGCACGAGTCGCCGACGCCTTGGTGGCACTGCTCAAGCAAGCGGGCACCATCTAGGCAATTGTCACGAGATTTACAAACTCGTTTAACGACGGACGTTTTCAGGCATTTTCGGCTGAAACACCGCACCAATAGGCGTGTTTCAGCCGCTGAATCAACTGGAACTATTGGCGTCGGAATCGGGAACTGCCGCATGGCGCTCCCCTCCAAATGGCCGACACACTTGCCACCATGCCGCTGACAGATGTGAACCCCGACCTCGAGTTGCTGATTCCATTGCTCGATGATTAGTGCAGTAATTCTCGCTCGGCGGTTGGACCAACTTCAACGGGAAACACGCCCCCATCCTCCTTCGGCAAGCTCAGGACAGGCCAAGCTTCCCCCGTAGCCGGGTGAAGGAGAAAACCAACGACGCAGCCATTTTCTGTGACCAAAATTTGCGACGAATGCGCGCTGAATTATTCCAGTAACGAAATGGAAATGGAATCAGTTCGGGCCAGTCAGGCCATGTGACTCGCGCCGCGCCCGGAGTCGAGCGCGGCGAGTTGAGGTAAATATCTGACGCAACGTGCCGATTTTTTCGCGCCACGACAGCCCTTCGCTGGATAGCGCTTCCATGAAATTGGCGATACGGCGGGAAATAATGACCGCGTACAGCGCGAGCGCCGTGACGGGGATGAGTACGAGAGAAAAAATGATGATTTTTTCCATTGCCGGCAAATCGGAGTGCGAGTAGAGATTCATACCCAGAAACCCCGTCGCCACCGTACCCACCATGCCGCATGCCATGACGACTGTCAGACGCATCGCGTTGTCGGTCTGCTTGCGCATTCTGTCCGCATCCAGATATTCATTGATGTCACGCGCCTCTTCGCGCACTTCCTGATACAACGCATCGGAACCGAGTTGATGCGACCAGCGCCGAAAGAAATCACTCGCTTGCACCTGGTTTGAAATTTCATGAAACCAGTAGCGATGGTTGAAGCGCAAAAATACTTCCAGCGTTTCGCGTACCTGCTTTTTGAATTGCTTGACTGATTCGAAGTTGCGCACATTCAAACGCTCGACTGCGCGCGAAAAGCGGTTGGACAATGACAACAGTGCCGCCTTGTTGAAATTGGCGATCAATCCAATCTGGTAGAACTGGTGACGGAACTGGCCGATTAGTTGCGGCTGTTGGCCTGCCTTGGTGATCATCGCAAATCCGACGCCACAAAAAAAGTAGCGCGTTCGCATATCGCTGCGCGGATCGTCTGGATCCCAATAGCGGTCGTAGCAGTAGGTCGATTCAAACTCGGCCAAAAAACGCTTGGCGTACGGCAGCGTAGCGGAATCGCCCCACTTTTCCGCAAACCCAATGCGCACCATGTCGCCGCGCGTCAGCGCCGCTGGGTCATCGAACGACAGATACGACATGATCGGGATGCGTTTGTTTTCGATCTGGTAATACTTGAGCGTGCCGCCTGGCAGGTAGGCGGGCACCAGCGGCGAGAGGAAGAATTCCCAGTGCATGGAGAGCGGCGTCTGGCGCTGGCTGCGGACCAGATCGACATATTTGTCGCGATCCCCATAGTCGGACTGCGAAAGCAGCGCGCCATCGTGCCCCTTGAACGCCACACGGTACGGGCAGTGGGCACCCTGATTGGATTGATCCCAAGCCGGGGCGTATGGTCGACCGAACCGATCCATGATTTCCACGGCATCGGCCAAGGGAATGTCGTGGCCCGCCACCTCGAGTACCGCAACTGCGACATCCACGTCATAGAAAAAGTAAAGCCGCGCACGCAGCACATCAAGCGTGATGGTGTCCGCACCGTTGAACAATTCGATGTCGACCTTGGCAATATCGTCGCGGGTGAAAGCATACAGCGACGACTGCGCGCCACGTCCCTCGTCCCCAACGCCATAGAGAAAGCGTTGCACGTAGGGCAAGAAATGGACGAATTCCTCATATCCGGCAATGCGCGCTTCGTCGTCGATCAACAACGTGTCTTCGACAAATTTCCACGGTCCCGGGCTCTTCTTGAGCGCATCCCAGAAATGCACTGGTCCTGCCGCAGACTCGCGTTTAATCGGGCGTAGCGTAATCGGCCAGAGCAGTGTGTGATGGAACTCCCGAACAATTTTTGTGTCTGTCGTCACGATGGCGTTTCCTAGCAGTTTGTTGAAATTCACGAGATTCGTTTGACATTAGATTTCGGTGTTCCACTTGCCCCCTTAGTCCCCAATGCTGTTCACTTAACCGTTCGTGGTGAGCCCTTCGTCAAGCTCAGGACAGGCTCTGTCGAACCACCGGCCACGGGCATAAAGTCCTTCGACAAGCTCTCAAGAAACAGCTTTTTTATCACGCAAAATCAATCACTTAAAAACCACAATTTGCACCATATGACGCCAAAACGGCTACCAAACAGCCCTGTTTCTCAATTCCGCCTTTCGATCCACGGGCGAATATCTTGCTCAGGA
>JBCKPM010000142.1:0-3683 GCA_038901675.1 Usitatibacteraceae bacterium
GCCGGCGAGGTCCTTTAGTTCTGGCAAGGGCATCACCAGCATGCCGCGGCCTTTAGGAATGAAGACAAACTCCTGCCCGGCCTTCCATTGCTGCGCTTCTCGCACGGCCTTTGGGATCGATATCTGGTACTTGCTGGAAAGCGTGGCAGTGGCACTCATATTCATACTCCAATCGGATCGATGCACATTCGGTAAGAGTATTGCATATCGTGCGACGCTTCGCCAGAAGGACGGTATGGGGAGGTTTAGTCGGCCAAATGCATTTTTTTCAGCAGCGCCATCCAGCGCGGGTCGTCATGCATTGCCTTGAAATGATGCGACCACGGCAGCAGGAACGCGACGCCCGCATCGCGCGTGACATAGGCGTGCTCCAGCCACTTGAAGGTCGCCTCGATTTCGCCGTTGACGGCGTAGCTTATCGCGACCTGCATCCCGGCGATATCGCCCCACTTCTGAAACACATCCTGCAAGTGCGGCTCTGAATCCGCCACGCGCCCCGCCGCGCGGTACGCCACGGCGAGACCACTCTGTCGTATCGTTTTGCGCAACCGCGATGGCCTCGTCAAAGCGCTGCTGAGTGAGCAACACCAGCGCTGGTCGGCGAAGTTGTGGTACGCCTGAGGCTGGGGAAGCGGCGGCAGCGCGAGCGCCGCCAGGGTGAGCGCGGCCAGGAGCCCCAAGCGCCCAGCGGCGCGGCCAGGCGCGCACACGCCGGGCGATGGCAGGTGCAGTGGCGTGACTGTTGGATTCCACTCGAGCGCCGATGATCTGGATTCCTGCTTCGTTGTTTCGATGGGTGAGCGTGTTGCCAGCGCTATGCCGCCCCGCAGTGGCGGGCGATCGCCCGGCGTGACTCCTCGCGCAGCTTCACAGCGGCCGCGAAGAGATCAGGCGCATCGGCCACGGGCAGTATCGGCGCGCAGACTTCGACCTGTAGCGACCCACGCCGTGGCCACCAGCTACCGTCCGGGAGCAACTCGCGGTTTCCCCGGATGGCCACCGGCACCACGCAGACCCCGGCGCGCGCCGCCGCCAGGAAGGCGCCCAGGCGAAACGGTAGCAGGCCCGGCCGGGCGACGAAGGTGCCCTCGGGAAAAACAGCCAGAGATCGACCCTGCAGCACCGCCTGGCCCATCCGGTCGGCGTCGGCCACGCTGCGCTGGACGTCAAAGCGCTCGACGAACTCGGCGCCGAGCCGCTGCAGGAAGTGGCGGGCGATGAACTGATCCTGAAATTCCCGCTTGGCCACGAACGCGAACGGGCGCGGCAGCGCCGCCACCAGGATTACGCCGTCCAGATAACTGGCGTGGTTGCTGACCAGCACGCACGGACCGGCGGGCAGGTGCTCGAGCCCGCGCACCGCCAGCGGTGTGGCGGTCAGCCGGAACAACGCGCGCGCGGCCATCCGACACAGAGCCCAGGCGGCGGCCGGATTCGGCATTGCCAGCGTCAGCAGCCAGGTGAGCGGCGCCAGCAGCCAGAACAGCAACGCGGCATAGAGTGCAAACAAGCTGCGGCGCAACGCCGCCGCGCCATGCCGCAGCCGTGGCATGACCGCGCCCAGCGCGAGCCGCAGCACCTGGCGTCGTGCGCTTGCAGACGCGGCACCGACGCCGCCGGCCTCGTACAGGGCGCGGCAGGCCGAACGCCGCACCTTGCCGCTCGATGTCTTGAGAACGGTGTGCGGCGGTGCCAGCACGATCTCGTCGGGCGGCTCGCCGATGGCTTCGATCACTGCGCGCGACACCGCCTCGCGCAGCGTCGTCCTGGCATCGGCAGGGATCGGCTGCACCTCGGCCAGCACCACCAGGCGCTCGGTGCCGGTGGCCGGGTCGGGGCTGCCGAACACCGCCACGCAGCCTTTGCGCACGCCATCGACCTGGCCCACCGCCTCCTCGATCTCCTGCGGGTACAGGTTGCGCCCGCCGCGGATCACGATGTCCTTGACGCGGCCGGTGATGTAGATGTCGCCGTCGGCGGCATAGGCACGGTCGCCGCTGTCGAGCCAGCCGTCATGCAACAGCTTGGCGGTCTGGTCGGGGTTGTGGAAGTAGCCACGGGTGGCCGAGGGCCCCTGGAATTCGAGCCGGCCCTCGACGCGTTCGCCGACTTCGAGCCCGCCTTCGTCGAGGATGCGCACCGCATGGCTCGGTAGCGGCCGCCCGCAGGCGACGAAGCGCAGTGCGCCGACGTCGTCGGTTGCCGCAGGTACCGCGCGGCGCTCGCGCGTGAACGGCTCGCGCTGGATCCGGTCGATCGGCGCCACGCGACTCAGGGGCGGGAACAGCAGCCCCACCGAGACTTCTGCCAGACCATACACGGGCGCCACCGCCTCCGGTCGCAAGCCGCAAACAGCAAAGCGCTCGGCAAAGCGCCGTACGGTGTCCGGGCTGACGACCTCGGCGCCGTTGAAGGCCAGCCGCCACGAGCTCAAGTCGAGTGAGGTCAGCGTCGCATCGTCGATGCGCTTCAAGCACAGCTCGTAGGCGAAGTTCGGCCCCGCCGACAGCGTGCCGCGCCAGCGATGGATGGCCTGCAGCCAGCGCAGCGGTTTGCCCAGGAAGGCCAGCGGTGACATCACCACCAGCGGGAAGCCGACGTACAGCGGCGCGAGCCAGGCGGCGATCAGGCCCATGTCGTGGTACAGCGGCAGCCAGCTAACGAACACGTCGCGCGGCGTGGCGTCAATCGCCTTGACCATGGCGCGGATGTTGGCCAGCAGGTTGGCGTGTGTCAGCGCCACGCCCTTGGGGTTGCCGGTGCTGCCCGAGGTGTACTGGATGAAGGCGATGTCGTCGCCTCGCACCGTGACGGGCGTGGGCGTGCCGCCGGCCCAGGCCAGTTGCTGCGGCGTGACCACGTGGCGAAGGCTCGGCGCGCGCGCCTGTAGCAGATGCGCCGCCACCATCGCCTCGGCGACGGTGACGAGCATGACGGCCTGCGCGTTGTCGAGAATGCCTGTGTGCCGCAGCACATGGTCTTCGAGCTGCGACGCACGCGCCGGCGGATAGATCGGCACCGGAATGGCGCCAGCCATCAGGATGCCGAAGTAGGTGCTGAAGTAGTCGGGGGAGGTCGGCAGCATGATCGCCACGCTCTGGCGCGGCACCACGCCGACGCGCTGCAGACCGGCAGCGACCACCGATGCTGCGACGGCGAGCTGGCGGTAGCTGATGCGCTGTTCGCTGTCGTCCTGCAAGCAGACGACCTGCGTCTGCTCGGGATGGGCTTGCACGTGCCAGGCCAGCACGTCGAGCAAGGTGGCTGCGGCCTGCGGTGTGCCAGGTTGCGCGGAGTCGGAGTCGCTGTCGGTATTGGTGTCGGGTCGCGCGGGTGCCATAGCCAGCGAAGCGAGCGCAGGCAGCGCCATCGCAGCGCCGCCGCTGGATGTGTGATGCGCGGCGGCACCGCGCTGCACGGCACGCAGCAAGTCGCCCACGGTTTCCGCACTTTGCAGCGTGTCCGCCGGCAGGTCGATGCCGAACGCACGCTCGGTGCGCAGCAGCAGTTCCATGCGAGCCAGGCTGTCGAAGCCGAGGTCCTGATCCAGCACGCTGTCCAGGGTGACCGGCGGCACGTCCGGGTCGTCGGCGTGCAGGTCGCGCAGGGTCGCCTCGACGGTGGCGATCAGAGCCGCCACCGCGCTTGCCGGCTGCAGTCCTTCGCGCAATGGAGCTGTCATC
>JBCKPM010000143.1:0-3660 GCA_038901675.1 Usitatibacteraceae bacterium
TCCCCTGTTTGGGACGAAGTTTGGATTTTTAGAGATGCCCATATGTCTGTCGCGGCTACCCGAAGAAGGTGGCGGATTGGCTGGGCAGAGGAAAAGTCGGCGCTGGCGGGACGGCGTTTATTGCCGCGGCTAATTCACCAATTCTTTCCAGCTCGTCCTTAGTGTCGACACGCCCTCCAGGATCTTGATGCTGGCGGGATTGACTCCGGCGACGCAGGCAAAGCCCGATGCCCAGTCATCGCCAGCGATGATGTTGGTCAATGCGAATATCGTGCTGGAACCTTGGTTCAGCATGGCGCAGACCCCGCCGCAGATCTGGGCGCTGGTCAAGAGTACGTCGCGGGAGACGGTGATGCTGCTGCTATTATTCGATGATGCGGATGTAACCACGGCAGTCCTCGCGATGATCGAAGCGGTGGCCGCAGATTGACTGGGCGTGACGCTATAGGTGGTACCCGAACCCGAAACGATCTGCGTGTTGGGCATGATGTTGGCACCAAACAGCGCGTCGCCCGGGGATAGGTCGGCCGCCGGCAGCGGCAGCGTCAGCGTCAGGGTGGTGGCATTAATAGTACCCGTCACTGTGGTCGAAGGAAACGAACCGGTACCTGATATCACCGTCAGGGCCGTGCCCACTTCCGGGGTCGGTATTCCTCCCGATATGACGATAGTATTAGAGTTGACGCTGGAAGTGGAAGCGAGCATGTTGTTCCTGGAACTGGCAACCTGAAGCGGGCTTGGCGGGCTTGACAAGGTACAGGTGCTGCCTGCAACATTGCCCGTGCAGCCGCTGACGGTGCCGTAAGTTGTCGTGCCGGCTCTGTTCGTAATCGTGGCGCCATTGGTCACGGTGCCGCTCGATGGGGCACTGGCCAGACGCAGGACGGTGCTGTGCGCCGTCAAGTTCGTCCTGGCTCCGATCAACGAATTGGAGATGAAGTTGTAGACGGCATTGTCCCGTCCCGCCGTGCCGGAGCGCAATGTGCCGAGCGTGCCATGGCTTATCCCCGCACTGTTCTTGATCGTGTCGCCCACGGTCAGAAGCTCGTCGGCGACGATATTGGAATCCAGGGTCAATGTGGTCAGAGCGGCGTTGGTACCGCCCTTGAATTCCGCGCCGATCGTTCCCGTGAAGATGGCGCCGCTGTTGACCGCTATGACCTCGTATGCATTGTTGTACGAATACCAGATTTGCGAATAGAGGTTGTCGCCCTGGTTGCCCGGCATGGTGACCAGGCGGCGCAGGGGTTGGGTGCCGACAAGCACGCCATTGAGCTGGCTGTTCGGGATGGTCGGCCAGGAGGAAAAACCATAGAGCAGGGTGCTCGCACCCGCCGCACGCCTGGCGGCTGCCGTTCCGCTGTCTTTGGCGCAGTTCCAGTTGGCCGGCACGCTGCCGGTGGTTTGCGAGGTGCCCGTGGTCTCGTTCTTGCTGCCATAAGCGCCGGTCAGGGCAAGCGTGCCCCCGCCCGGCGCGGACAGCAGAACGCCAACCTGGACATAGTTGCGCGGAGCCGGATCGCCGTTGTTGTTGACCAGTTGCTGGCTGATGGTATAGGTGTTGTTTACGGTGAACGTGGCGGTGGTGAATACCCCCAGGCTGCTGACATTCTGGGTACCGGTTCCTTCGAGGCTCCACCCCTCCGTAATCGGTGCGCAGTTTTGGGCGACGACCCCAGCCAGCTTGATCGTGCAACTGCCGATATTGGCATTCGAACCCCCGGCTCCACCGCACATGCCGGCAACCGTCTTGGCGCGATAGGCAAGATTGGTGAAGATGCCATGCTGGGTCTCGCTGGCCGTCAGGAAAAGCTCCGGGTTGTAGCCGCACGCTTCGGTTCCCGGGAGGATGACCGTGGAAATCCTGGTTTCGATGCGGCGTGCGGCGGCACCCGCCTTGCCGAGGACGGTCACGGTGCATTCCGCGCAGGGCGGATCGACACCACAGGTGGCGCTGGAAAACTCGAAGGTATCCGCCCCTATGCCAAAAGGGACGCGCGTCGGCGCCGTCAGCCCGGTACAGGTACCCGCCGTGTAGCGGTTGGCTTGGTTGGCGATGCCGATGATCGACATGGCGGTTTCCACGCCGCTTTCGGCCACGAAGAACGCGGCGACGCTTTCGCGTTGCGCTGCGTTGGAAAGGCTGGTGGTGCCGATGATCCCGAATGTCTGCGCCAGCACATAGATGACGGCGGCAACGAGAATAACGGCCGCCATGGCGGTGACGATGCCTTTCTGCTGTCGGCCGGGTCGGGGAAGTTTGCGCGAAAAAGTTTTCATCCTGTATTCCTCAAGGCCACGCGTGTGGTTTGTGCGAGGACCTGCCCGCTTTTTGCGTCCGTCACGGTCATGCTGATCTCGACAAATTTCAGATTGGCCGACGTGGCGCTAGAGCTAGACGAACCATCGGGGTCAATACCCGAATACGTCATCACGAAACCGGTGACCTGGTCTGCCAGCGTTATCGGGCTGGCGCACGCCGAAGTGTCGCAAAGCCTCAAGGTCTTGTCGGCAGAATTGAAATCTATCGTGACATGCGTGTTGTCGAGGCGGGTAAAGCTGATCGTGCTGTCGGTCAGGGTGGTGATTTCAAAGCCGGTGCCCAGGGGCTTGACTTCACGCAGCTCGCGTTCCACGCGCTCCAGCGCATTGCGCGTCTTGGCGGAGCTGGATGCGCTCGAGTTGAGCATGTAGGTGGTTTCGAAACTGTCCGAAATCATCGTCGTGCCGACGGCGGCAAGCAAGCCGATCAACACGATGACGATCACCAGTTCGATCAGCGTGAACCCGCGGTTGCGAAGGGCGCGGACGAGCGGGTTCATGGCTCAGTGAGCAGCAGCGAGACGAACATGCCGCCGGACGCAATTTGCACCAGCTTGCAGGAGGAGATGCCTGTCGGGCAGGCTGCGTTCGGATTGGGTATCGTCGCAGATGGATCGACATTCTGGTTTGGACAGGATGGCACGAAGTTGGCCAACTGGATTGCGCCTGCGATTGCCCGGCGTGTCGCCAGTACATGCTCGGCACACGTCTGCATCGATTTCACACCGACCTGCATGTCCTTGTTAACGCCCTGGCTGTCGAAAATTTTGCCCGACATCATGGCAATGGTCGTGGCGGCGATGCCCATCACGACCATCACGAGGATGGTTTCGACGAGGGTGAATCCCCGACAGGCGATGTGTTGCAGGGTTGAGGCGGTGCGCATCATAGCGACACCGTGACAAAGCCGGTGAGGGTCGCCACGGCGACGGTCTTGATGCTGCCGGAGTGGCTGATGCTGATGGTGTAGCTGGGCGAGGTCGGCGTGTAACCCGCCGCGGACGAACTGGGTCGGCCAAGGGAGTCGAAATACAGCGTGGCCGACGCGCCGCCGAGGACTACGCTTTTTTCGAGCGTGACGCTGAAAATGGGTGTGGTCGCGGCACAGCTGTCGTTGATATTGGTGCAACTGACGCCAGTGTAGCTGCCATTGGGTCCGGCGACGACGGTCAGGCGGGTCCGCTTGCCGGTGTTCGCCACCGTCTGCAAGTGGCGGATATTGCTGGCCAGCGTTTGTGCCTGCGAGGGCAGGGAAAGTTCGGAAGGGGAGGCGTCAAAGGTGGCATAGGCCGCCATGATCCCCAGCACGACAATGACAATCACCAACTCGACAAGCGT
>JBCKPM010000144.1:0-3635 GCA_038901675.1 Usitatibacteraceae bacterium
TTCGATCTCATCGGCAAATCGCAAAACATCGAAGAGGCGGCGGTCGCCATGCGGGCGATGTCGCATCCGCTGCGCATCAAAGTGCTGTGTCTGATTTCCTCCGGCGAAATGGCCGTGCAAGAGATCGTTGAGGCGGTCGGCACCACGCAGGGCAACGTGTCACAACACTTGGCAATACTGAAGGCGAGCGGCATGATCGTGTCGCGCAGCGCAGGTAAGCAAACCTTTTATCGAATCGAGGACAAGCGCATCGAAAAGTTGATTTCACTGACGCGGGAGATATTCTGTACCGATTGAGGATTCGCCTGCTATAGGTGGCGCAGATGCGAAACTCGTTTATCCACACGCGTTTCCGGACATTAATGCTTGAAAACGCCCGCCGAATGGCGTGTTTTATTTTTTGTAAATCGCGCGCCGACGCTGCCGCAGGCTTCGCTTCGTCGGCTAGCTGTGCGCCAGACTGCTAGGCGACGAGACCGCGCGCACACCGGCCACGTACTTATCGAGCATCGGTGAGCGCGCGCCTTTATCGAGCATCACTTCGATCAGTTGAAACCGGCCGCGGGTCGCCCAAGCATGGTCGAGCGCGTCCGCCAGTTCGCGTCGTGTGCGGACGCGAACCCCATCGCCCTCCATGCCGACGGCCATGCTCGCAAAATGCCATTCACCGAGGTGGTTGAACGCGGCGTCAGGCTCGAAGCACTGCAACATGCCCCAGCCGGCGTTGTTGAACACCACCACAATCGGATCCCAGCCGTAACGTCGGCAGTTGCCCAACTCCCAGCCGGTCATCTGAAATGCGCCATCCCCCACCAGTATCAGCGGCCGCTCGCCACTTGCCGCCTGCAATCCGAGGCCGGCCGGTACGGCGAATCCCATTGTCGCGTAATAACCCGGTGCCACGCGCGGCGAGTGGTCGATGAGCAACGAGGTGAACAGGCAATCGCCGACATCCACAGCAAGCGGCATGCGTCCGCGTCGCGACATGAGGTCATTGACGGCATGCGCAATATCAACTGGTGTGATGGGCGCGTCGTCGGCCAGCAGATTTTTGGTGGCCGCAACAACGACGACTGGTGCCGCAGTCGCAGCAGCTCGTTTTGCGGTCTTGGCCAGCAGTCCGGCAATCAGCGCCGCCAAAGGAATATCGGCGTAGGTGTGATAGCCGAGCGAGACCTGCCCATCGCCGACAATGATGGCCCGCCGCAGGTCGAGTTTTTTGCGGGACACGCCGAGATTAGTGTCCGACAGGATTACGCCAAGCAAGAACAGGGCATCCGCGTTCTCAACCAGCGCCGTCACGGCAGGCTCACCGGCCACCCCCAGATAGATCCCTACCGGGGCTCGATTTGTATCCGCCAGCAGCCCACAGCCCATGAGGCTGGTAACAACAGGAATATTCAGCCGCCGCGCCAGCTCCGCAAGTTGCGCCTCTTGTCCAAACCGCCGAACCTCAACACAGATCATCAGCACCGGCGCACGCGCGCGGCGAAGCCGCGCGAGGATTTCGTCAACGCAAGCCTCGAGCGCTGCCGCATCCACCGCGGGTGGCGGTTCAACAACGACCGGGGCGCATTCCACCAGAGACATGTCGCGCGGTAGTTCGATGTAAACCGGTCGCGCTTCACGTAGACAGCGTGCAAGGACACGGGCAATTTCAGCCGGTGCCCGCTCTGCATCGTCAAGGCGCGTCTGGGCACAGGTGACTTCACGATAAATCTGAAACTGTGAATCCAGGCGCTTGGCCTGGTGATGCAACAGCAACCCGCTGGCCGATTCGCCGCGCCCGGGGCCGCCCGATATGACCACGACGGGCGATTTCTCGGCGTACGAACCGGCAATCGCGTTGACCATATTCAGCGCACCTGCACCATAGGTAACGGCGGCTACGCCGAGTCGACCACTGCTGCGCGCCGCGCCGTCTGCCGCAAACCCGACCCCTGGTTCGTGACTCAGCGTATAGAGCGGCAATATCGTCGACTCCTCGATGACCTTGAACAAAGGCAATACAAAGTCACCAGGAATGCCGAAGATTTCGCGAGCGCCGTGGTCATGCAGTGCGTGCAGCAGGGATTGTGCGAGATTCATGGGCACCTCTAAAAATTCACTGAAGCCGCGCTGGCGGCGTTGCAAAGCCGCTCAACATGCTCATGACCTACGTGACCACGGCGCTGTTTCGCGACTTTGCGCCTCGCCTAGAGGCACCTACTTTTGGTGCCATCATCGGCTTGATTGAATTTTTAGAGGCACCCGCATTACACCTCGGTCGTCATGCGAGCCTGCCAGACGACAAAACTGCGAAATGGCAGCTCACGCGGGGCTGGTGAGTTGCCGTGAAATCCAGCGCTTGAGCGGCAAGACGCGATTCGCGATCCGCAGCAGCCCTTGGCGCACCACGCGCGCCGACAAGCGGTCATCGGTATAGAGTTTCACCACTGCGTTGGTGCCCAGGAAAATGGGCAACGTGGCGCGTCGATGAACGCGCTGGTAACGCGCCAATACGCGCACCGCGCCGATATCCTCGCCGGCGCGGCGTGCATCTCGAATCTGCGCCAGCAGTGCGTCCACACCGTAGAGCCCAAAGTTGTAACCGTGCGCGGTGACCGGATGCATGCCGACTGCCGCATCACCAAGCAAGGCAAAGCGCGGCGCACAGAAGTGACGCGCGTAGACGGCGACCAGCGGGTAGCTGTGACGTTCCCCGACCAGTTGCATCGTGCCGAGGCGGTGTTCGAATTGTTGCGCCACCCATTGGTTGAATTGCGCGGGCGGACTGTTTGCCATGTCGGTCGCACGATCGGCCGATAGCGTAATGACGACCGAACATTGATTGTCATTAAGTGGCAGTACGGCCAGCGTCCCGCCGAGCAGGAAGCACTCATAAGCGATGCCATCATGGGGTCGCTGGTGAGACATACGAGCGACGATGACCATCCGCGCGAAATCGTGCAGGTGTGCGGGAATGCCCATGCGACGGCGCGCCTCCGAAAAACGGCTATCGGCGGCCACCGTCAGCGAAGCAGAAAGTGTGCGGCCATCGTCGAGCGTCACCTCGGAACACGCCGGATGACTGCGCAAGCTGCGAACGCCGATGCCGGTGATGATCTCGACCGGCTCGCCTGGCGAGTCAACCACGGCGGCGTATGCGGCACGCCGTAACAGGTAGTTGCCGACCAAAAAGCCAAGCGCCGAGGAGTCGGCGTTCGGCGCATCAAATTGCAGGAAGTGCGGCGACGTACCGTGCAAGACACGCGCCTCTCGAATGTCCGCGATCTCAGACGGTGGCAGGCGCTCCCAAATGCCGAGGGAACGCAGAATGGAGCGCGAGCGGTGGGTGAGCGCAATATCGCGCCCATCCGGCGCGGGGTCGGCGAGCACCGAGGCGGCCAACTTTTCCAATACGGTGACAGCAAGCCCTTCGCGGGACAGCGCACTAGCCAACGCCAGCCCCGCCGGACCGGCTCCAATAATAAGAACGTCGCGTTGGGCTGACATGGTTGTTGGCTCCGGAAACAGCCACCATGTTACGGACGCGTCGCGCTGTGGGGTTGACACACATCAACCACGCGCGGAATCGGGCCGCCGTGAAGCTTCGAACTCAAGGGGAAACTCGTTTATCCACGCGCGATTTCAGG
>JBCKPM010000145.1:0-3547 GCA_038901675.1 Usitatibacteraceae bacterium
TCTTATCCAACGATCACACCGGCGCTTCAGAGTTGTGCTCGCTGTTTTTGTCGCCAGACTTTCGCGTCGGGCGCAATGGCGCACTGCTGTCGAAATCGCGCTTCATGTTCATGGCGGAGTTCCGCGAGCGTTTTTCAAATAAGGTCATTGCCGAGCTGCGTGGCGTATCGGACGCTGCGGGGCGATCTCCATTTTGGGAGAGTCTCGGGCGGCATTTTTTCTCGATGGATTTTGCCGAAGCCGACTATTTGACCGGTATTGGCAAGAAATCGTTTGTTGCGGAATTGATGCCCAAGCATCCCTTGTACAGCTCGTTTTTATCCAAGGAAGCGCAGGACGTGATTGGCGAGACGCACGAATTAACGAGGCCGGCGCGGCGCTTACTGGAACAAGAGGGTTTTCGATTCGAGGGGCACGTTGACATTTTTGACGCGGGACCGGCGCTTGAATCCAATCTTGATGACATTGACGCGATCAAGAAAAGTAGCAAACACGTGATTACGTCCATTGGCGACAGCGCGTCTGCCAATGCGGCACTGCCATTGATGTTGATCAGCAATGGGCGCATGGCGGATTTTCGTGTTGTGCTCGGGCGGTGTCGCATTGCGCTTGACGGCGTCACACTTGCGCCAGACGTTGCCACCGCGCTTTGCGTGAAGTCGGACGACACCGTCAGGCTGGTCGCCTTAAGTCCTTCCGAGCGGGCACCGGTGTAGCGCCCATTTCAGTTTTGTCCGATCACCGAGCGGCGAGTAGAAGAGGGCGTGATGAATCAGCATTTGATTGGCAGCACTTGGGTAGATGGAACGGGCGGCGCGTTTTCGTCTGTCAATCCTGTCACCCAACAAGTCGTATGGCAAGGCAATGCAGCGGACGCACACCAAGTTGGCGCAGCGGTGGTCGCCGCGCGCGCGGCTTTTCTGAATTGGTCGCAGGTCTCGCTGGATGATCGCCTGCTGGTCATGCACACCTTTGCCAAACAGCTGGCTAATCAGCAAGCCGCACTCGCGGCGACGATTGGCCTTGAGACTGGCAAGCCGCTCTGGGAAGCGATGACCGAAGTGACGAGCATGATTGCCAAGGTCGAAATTTCGATCAAGGCATATCAGGAGCGCACCGGCGAGAAAGTCGCGCTGCAGGCCGATGCGACTGCGGTACTGCGTCATCGCCCACACGGCGTGCTGGCGGTGTTTGGCCCCTACAACTTTCCCGGTCACCTGCCGAATGGTCACATCGTGCCGGCATTGATTGCGGGTAATTGCGTGGTGTTCAAACCTTCGGAGCTAGCGCCGGGTGTGGCCGAGGCCACGGTGCGCATCTGGCAGTCCGCAGGGTTGCCGGATGGCGTCATCAATTTGGTGCAGGGCGCACGTGATACCGGTGTTGCGTTGGCGGCACAGCGCGATATCGACGGCTTGTTTTTGACCGGAAGCTCCGCCACAGGTCACGCGATTCACGCTGCCTTCGCGGGTCAGCCAGAAAAAATTCTGGCGCTGGAAATGGGCGGCGTGAACCCACTCATGGTCGGTGACATTGGTAACGCGCCAGCAGAAATTGACGCCGCCGTGCATCACATCGTGCAGTCGGCCTACATCTCGGCCGGGCAGCGTTGCACCTGCGCACGCCGCTTGTATTTGCCGATTGGTGCGCAGGGTGACGCGCTACTCAAACGCCTGCAGGAAGTTGCCGCGCGATTAACGGTCGGTGCGTTTGACGCCGAGCCGCCGCCATTCATGGGTGCGCTCATTTCGTTGCATGCGGCAACGCAGATGCTCGCCGCACAGGATGCGCTGCTCGCGCGCGGCGCGACGTCGCTGCTCAGAATGCGCTCGCTCGCCGAAGGCACGGCACTCGTCTCGCCGGGACTGCTGGATGTCACGGCCGTGAAAGACCTGCCCGATGAAGAATACTTCGGTCCGTTGTTGCTGCTGATTCGTTATCAGCGTCTCGACGACGCAATCGATCACGCCAACACATCGCGCTTTGGCCTCGCGGCGGGCCTGCTCTCCATCCGGCGCGACCAATACGACCTCTTCGTGCGTCGCATGCGCGCTGGCATTGTCAATTGGAATCGCCCACTCACGGGTGCGGCAAGTGCGTCGCCCTTTGGTGGCGTGGGTGCGTCGGGCAATCACCGCGCCAGTGCTTATTACGCGGCGGACTACTGCGCCTATCCGCAAGCCGGACTCGAGTCGGAAACGATTGCACTGCCGACAAAACTGCCGCCTGGGTTCACACTATGAGCGTTGCCCACGAATGGAATTTCGACGGTCTGGTCGGGCCGACACACAACTACAGTGGTTTGTCGTTTGGCAATATCGCCTCGGCCAAGAATCAGGGTGCGGTCGCGAATCCGAAGTTGGCCGCGTTACAGGGCTTGGCGAAGATGAAAGCGCTTGTCGATCGCGGCTGGAGGCAGGGCGTGATTGCACCGCAGGAACGGCCCAACATCGCTGTGTTGCGCGCACTTGGCTTTGGCGGTGACGACGCCACGGTGCTCAACGCGGCAGCGCGCGATGCACGTCCGCTGTTCAACAGCGTCATGTCGGCCTCGTCGATGTGGGTAGCGAACGCGGCGACGGTCAGCCCGAGTGCCAACACAGCCGATTCCCGTGTGCACTTCACGGTCGCAAATCTGAACAACAAGTTCCACCGCTCGATGGAGCATCCGACCACGTCGCGCATTCTCAGGGCGATGTTTGCAGACCAAGAATATTTCGCACACCACGACGCGTTGCCGTCGAGCCCGCAGCTGGGCGATGAGGGAGCGGCGAATCACACGCGGTTTGCGTCGCGCATCGGTGCGCGTGGCGTTGAGTTGTTTGTCTATGGCGCAAAAGGGTTTGACGCTGCCGCACCTGCGCCGAAGAAATTCCCGGCACGGCAGACGCGTGAAGCGTCAGAAGCGATTGCGCGGTTGCATGGGCTTGATGCGCAGCACACCGTATTTGCCCAACAAAATCCAGCCGTAATTGATGCGGGTGTATTTCACAACGACGTGATCGCGGTCGGCCACCGCGAAGTGCTGTTTTGCCATGAATCCGCGTTTGTTGATCAAGATGCAGTCATCGATGAGTTGCGCGCCAAGTTCGGCGACGGTTTGATCCTCACCACGGTCATGAACGCCGAGGTGTCCGTGGAAGACGCGGTATCGAGCTATCTGTTCAATAGCCAACTACTGTCAAAACCCGACGGCAAAATGGCCATCGTGGTGCCGGAAGAATGTCGCCGCAACGAAGGCGTGTGGAAGTATGTGCAACAGTTAACGACCGCGCATTCCGTGCTCGACGAAGTGCTGGTGTTCGATTTGCGCGAAAGCATGATGAACGGCGGCGGACCTGCGTGTTTACGATTGCGCGTCGAACTCAACGCCGCGGAAGCCGACGCGGTGAATCCGGGCGTAGTGCTCAACGCTGTGTCGTACGCCAAATTGACGGCGTGGGTGGAGCGGCATTACCGTGATCGACTCGGCGACAGCGATTTGGTGGATCCGGCACTGATTACCGAAGTACGGGTGGCGTTGGATGAGTTGACGACCATTTTGAAT
>JBCKPM010000146.1:0-3519 GCA_038901675.1 Usitatibacteraceae bacterium
CGTCCCCCGCTGGCTGGGCCTTGAACCAAGGCAGATACTTGACGACCGGATCATCCAATCGTAGCTTGCCTTCCTCGCGCAGTTGCATGATCGCGATGGCATTGAAAAGCTTGCTGTGCGAAGCCATCCGGAATTTTGTGGCGGACGACATCGGTATCTTGGCCTTGATATCGGCAAAGCCATAACCCTGTGACCACACCAGTTGCTGATCGCTCACCACGCCGACGGCAATGCCGGGTAAACCGCGATAGGCAATCTGGCCTTCCATCCACGCCGAGAACAATCGAATCGCTCCGGCGACGTCAGCATCCTCTGCAATGGCGGGCTTAGCCGCAGCGACCGCGGGGATTACCGCGGCCGGTTGCGCTTGCGCGGCGAGAATGGCGCACGCGCAAAAAACCGCCATCACTTGTAGCAGACGATTCCTAATTGACTTCATGCTGGCTCTTTCTGAATTAATTTATCCGGGACACCACAGAGTTACTTCGTCGTGCCGACCTGTGTATCAATCCATCGCGTGATTTTTTGTTCAAGCACCCCGAGCGGCAAATTGCCGTCCTTGAGTAGTTCATTGTGAAACGCGCGCAAATCAAATTTCGCTCCGAGCCTTTTTTCGCCGAGTCGTCGTAGTTCCCAAATTTTGAGTTCACCGATTTTGTAGGCGAGCGCTTGACCAGGAATCGCCATATAGCGCTCGATTTCTTGCACTTGATCGGCGCGGCGTCCGCCTTCATTGTCGAGCGAATACTCGATGGCCTGTTCGCGTGTCCAGCCTTTCGCGTGCATGCCGGTATCGACAACCAAGCGAATCGCGCGATGCATTTCGCCAAGCAATCGCCCCATGTATTGGTACGGGTCATCGTAGACACCCATCTCGTTACCAAGGCTTTCCGCATACAAGCCCCAGCCCTCGCCGTAAGCGGTGAAGCGGCTATAGCGACGCACACGAGAGAGCCCCGACTCTTGCGCGAGTGAAACTTCAAAGTGATGTCCCGGCAAGCCTTCATGCAAAAAGAGAGAGGTCATCTTCGGTGTGGTGTAGGTCAACGGGTCGCGCACCGGCGCATAAAAAATGCCGGGACGCGAACCATCCGGTGCGCCCATGTTGTAATGCGCGGCTGCCGTCGCCTTGGTGATCTCTGGTTCTGGACGAATATCAAGAGCCGCGCGCGGTTGGCGCGAAAAGAGCTTATCCAGCAAGGGTTCGACACGGCGTTGGATCACTTTGTACGCGTCGATCACTTCCGCCTCGGTCTTGAATGGCGTCAACGCGGGGTTGACGGGGATCGAGGCCAGAAACGCCTGCAAGTCGCCTTTGAATCCCACGCGAATGCGCACTTTCTCCATCTCCGTTCTGATACGCGCAACTTCTCCCAAACCAATTTGGTGAATTTCATCTGGCGTGAGCGCGGTCGTGGTGGATTCCCGCGCCTTAAAAGCGTACTTCGCGGCCGCGTTCGGCGTTCCCGCCAGGCCCGCTGTGTCGCGCGCTTTCGGCAGGTACTCTGTCTCTAAAAACTGATGCAGCTTCGAAAACGCAGGCGTGATTTTGGTCTCGATCATCGTGCGGTATGCGAGCGAAAGGCGCAACCGATCCGCCTCGGGAAAACTTGCGGGCAACTTGGCGATCGGTCGATAAAAACCGCTTTGCGTGGCATCAGTGACCATCTGCGTTTTGAGTTGCTTCAATACATGCGCAATCAATAGCTTGGGCGTCACTACGTTTTTGGCGATGCCCTCGCGCATATTCGCGATTGCCGAGTCAACCCAACCCGGAAAACCGCTCACGCGTTGAAGAAATGCCTCGTAATCGGCGACGGTGCGAAACGGTTGCGCGCCCTCAGTACTCGCAAGTTGAACCATCGTCAGTGGCATCGAGCGGAACTGGTTGATCGGCGTCAAGTGAAAATCGAAGCCCAATTCTTCCAACCGCGTTTGCGCGCGATGCAGCATTACGGCATGCGTCAATTGATCGGGTGCGGATAAGCTCGCGGCATCGATTTTCTTCAAGCTCGCAACGGTCTCGGTTTGCAATTGGCGATCACGCTCGCGCGCGGCGGGTGTGAGCTCGTCGACAAACTTGTCGTGAAAGCGCGCATCGCCCACAAAGGTAGCGCGCAGCGGGTTGAGGGCAAATCCTTGTTCGACGTAGCGCTCGCCGAGCGCCGCGAGTCCCGCAGTGGGCGTCACTGAATTAGGCGATGGCCCCTGTGCGTGCGAAGTGCTAAATGCGAGTAGCGCGACGATCGGTGCGACGCGAACCGCGCTTAGAAAAGCGATGGCTGTCAGACAAGAAACACGGGCTTGGGCAGAAATCAAGGCAACTTCTCCTATCGGATCGAACAACTTGCGACGGACGTCGCGCAGGTCTGAAGTCTATCAACGCATGACCGAAACGACGAAGTGCGTTTGTCGGCGTGCAACATGCGTATTCGGAACAGCATTGGGGACAGACCACGGTTTTCACAGCAAATCCCCTTGTCGTTCGTCATCCAGTGCGGACGCTGAAGGCCGCCCTCAACTCAAAGGGGTCATGGTGAATTGTTTTCCGGAATACCGAAAATAAATCACGCTAACCCCTTTGATTAGTCAGCCCTTGGCAAACAAATAACGCTGACCCCTTTAATTACTCGCACGATCTAACCTTATTCGTTGGACTCATGCGCCGCTTCTTCGGTTTTCCGCAGCCTAGAGCTTAGCGTCATTGCCTATACCTCGATTTGGATACATCGTTGCCCAGCGCCTGAAATGTGCGGCGTTCCAAATGCATGTCCGCTTGCTTGAATTGTTATGACGCAACCGATTCACCTGCAAAATGGTTGCATGCGTCAATGATCCATTGTCTTTGGAATGGCTCCGCGTAATACGCAGAAATGTTGTCCCCGCGATTTTCATTGCAGCGTATCGACTCCTCCATGTCGCAGGTAATTAAAATCCCTTCCACTGAATAGCCGGCTGACTTCAATTCCGAAATGAGCGACATAGTTGGCGCTTGGTCTGCGCCAATAATCTCGGTCACGATGTTGCGTCTTTCAGACACGGCGCGTCGGGCGACTAGTCGCCCAATCAACTCTAACGGCTCAAGAAGTGCGTCTGGGAAATCGAACATCGAGTCGCCGACGCTCAAGTGATGGAATATCTCCGCTGCATCGATCAGGACGAATCCTTGCGAGTAGTCCTTGAGTCGCATCGTTGTTTTGCCAGCTGCAACGCCGCCCATGAGGATGACTGCTTTGGGGCGATTGTTGTGAGCGAGCGAAGAATCGTCGAAAAGCCGATCAATTTCGGCTCCGATATTGATCTTCAAAATTCGATCAGTGCTCATTTGGGATAAAGGGGATAAAGGGGTCAGGGATATAGGGGTCAGGGTAGATATATTTTCAGCATTGGCGCGGCGTTTGAAACAGCTTTGCTTCGAAAGCCACGTCAATACCGGAGTTTGGTAATACTCATCACGGTTTAATCATGCTTGCAATTATCGATGGCAACGGCTTAACCAATCTGGAAAATATTGAAATC
>JBCKPM010000147.1:0-3420 GCA_038901675.1 Usitatibacteraceae bacterium
CCTCTCCGGTGGGGTTCTTTGGCTGCTTCGAACATGGGTCGTGGCAAGGCTAACCGCAGACATAAGATTAGAAAACGATAAGCGGCTCGAAGAATTGAAGGCGCAGTTGAACCGCACAAACGAAGCACTCGATGGTTTTTCCTCCGCGGGGCACATTGCGTACTCGCAATCTCAAGTTACTTTACTTCCGCACCGAATTTCGGCGATCAACGCCCTTTGGGCGTCGGTTCTCGAGTGGAATCAAATGGCGACGGCGTCAATGTTTGTGGCGATTCTGTCTATAGACTGGATCAGATCGCATGGCTCCGATCCATCAACGAAGAAAACTTTTGAAACATTGCTGGACGCCCCAAATCACTTGGAATTCCTGAAAAAGCGAAATGAAACGGAAGTTATTCGGCCCCTGGTATCTGAGCGAGCATGGGCGCTATATGCCGCGTTTAGTGGACTGTATTTTTCAAGAATATCAAAAGCGTCGATGCTTCTTATCTCCTCTATTGATCACGCGAAAATTTGGGAAAGGATCAATGAGCGCAATCTTATTGCAGCCTCAGCGCCCCCTGAAATTCTGAAGCTTTACGATGAAAATTTATTTCAAGGTACATCAGCCTTTCTGGACTACCTAAAAAATCAGATCCTCGACGAATTTCGCAAAGACTTGTCGGGTTCACGCGACAGTGAAAGTGCTATATCAAACGCTTCAAAAATTCTCGCTGCAGCTAGTGCGCTAGTGCAGAGTTCGAAACGCGAGTCAGAAGCGCCCGACATCACTACTGTCCGGTTAAACGCGAGGTGAAATCGCCGCAAGCCACGACTGGCGCGGGATTCGGGGCGATGAAGGGTGGTGTCGATTTGAACGGCAAAATGAATTTCCGGGCGAATTCCGGGGGGCACTCACCCGGAGTCGCGCATGAATACAGAAAGCATCATAATACAAGACGTGACCCCAAGTGTGAGCGCGTTGATGTGCCGATTTGCGTGGGACATTTTCGGGTCGCGCTGAACGCCGCCGACTGTATCTTCGCCGTTTCATTGGCCCTCGCGCGCCCTCTCCCGGCCTTCGGCCACCCTCTCCCGCAAGGGGGCGAGGAACCACAACGGCGGACGCAACTCGGATTGACCACCGTCTCCCGCGTGCGGGCGAGGGATCGCAGCGGCTGACTCAACTTGTAAGTGTGGAAGCTCACCGATAGGCCGGATTCTGTTACGGCTCTCGCGAGCTATGACAGTCATTCATCTCGAACGCACGTTACCGCACGCCTCTAGCACCCTACCCGCAGGCTCCGCGGGACACACATCAACGCCTGCCTATTTGGGTTTGCTCCGAGTAGAGATTGCCCGTTTCACCCGACCGCTTGCTTGCGCAAACGATCGACTCGTCTCTGTTGCTCTAATCCTCACCTCGCGGTGGATGGGTGTTACCCACTACTCTGCCCTGTGGAGTCCGGACCTTCCTCTATGCAACAAGTGCACAGCGACTGTCTGGTGAGCTTCCGCAGCGATTATCTCACGCGCGTTTTCGTGCCCTCGCCGTAGGTTGGGCTGAGCGCAGCGAAGCCCAACATCGTCTTGTTCGCCGCTCACGTTGGGCTTCGCTGCGCTCAGCACCAACCTACACGGTTTGCTTTTGACGAGTACGGGCGGAGCGAAAGTAATCGGTGTTGTCGTAAAACGATGCGGCTTCATTGCGCGCGTCCCACCCCGGGACACCGAGCAACGGTAGCGGCGCGAGATGTTGCGCGCTCGAAAGGTGGGCCGGAATCGAGAGCCATTCGGCAGTCGCACGATCCAGCAACCTCATGTCGTCGAGTTGCTCGTTTGTCACTGACAGCAGAATTGACTTGCCGGTGATACCGATAAACGGCGCCAGCGCTTTTTCCATCAGGCCGTGGCCCACCAGATAAAACCGCATGTTCGCGATCACCTCATCACGATGATCGACGAACAGCGTTCGCCACTGAAAGTTGCGTAACAATTCGAGCAACGTTGCATCCGAACTCGCGACGATGACGCCGCTTTCGTCGAACATGGTCAGGACATCGCGCTCACGCGAACGCGATTTTGATTCCTGATCTCCGCCGTGCGCGAGCCGCTGCACGTGTTCACGATTGATGGTGCTTTTGCTGTTCGGAAGCGATAACCACTGCAACGCGTTGAACAAATCATGTAGGTTCTCGCGCGTCGGAATTTCGCCCGTGGTGGCGATCTGCATTTCGTAATCCATTGCCGAACTTGCTCGCGTTGGCGCAACAAATCGAATCGGCTGCCCGTTGGTATTTCGCAGGGCACGTGCAGCACTGGCCGCATTCAACGCAGCAAGCGTCGGCCAATCCATCGGATCAAGTGCATCGCGAGCGCCACGCACGGCATCGAACACGGGTGAGGCCAAGCGCGGCTGCAGTTGGGCCCACGCCGATTGCGCTACGCCATCTTCCACGTCAACTCTTCGCCCGCCCGCAGCGGCACCAGACCCGACTCCGTGAACGGCACTTCGTCCGGAATCCGCCACGTGGTTTTATGCAATGTGATCTTGTCCGTGTTGCGCGGCAGCCGATAAAAATCGGAGCCGTGGAAACTGGCGAAGGCTTCGAGTTTGTCGAGTGCACCCACACTCTCGAACGCCTCGGCGTACAGCTCCATCGCGTGCAGCGCAGAAAAACAACCGGCGCTGCCGCAGCAAGTCTCTTTGCTGTTGCGCGTGTGTGGCGCACTGTCGGTTCCCAGAAAGAATTTTGCATTGCCGGAAGTCGCGACTTGCAACAGCGCGACGCGATGTTCTTCGCGCTTCAAAATCGGCAGGCAGTAAAAGTGCGGACGAATACCGCCTTTGAAAATCGCATTGCGACTCAATAACAGGTGCTGCGGGGTGATGGTGGCCGCGACGTTGCCACTCGCTCCAAGCACAAATTTCACCGCGTCCGCCGTCGTGATGTGTTCGAGCACGACGCGCAGATTAGGAAAGCGCGACACCAACGGCATCAAATGGCGTTCTATGAATACGCTTTCACGATCAAACACATCGACATCCTCGCCCGTAACTTCGCCGTGCAACAACAGCGGCATGCCCACTCGCTGCATGGTGTCGAACACGGCGTCGCATTTGCCAATGTCGGTGACGCCTGAATCCGAATTGGTGGTCGCCCCTGCCGGGTAGTACTTGACCGCCTTCACAAATCCAGATGCCTTGGCGGCAGTGATGTCTGCGGGCGATGTGTTATCGGTGAGGTAGAGGGTCATCAGCGGCTCAAACGTCGCGCCGACCGGAATGGCAGCGATGATGCGATCATGATATGCGGCCGCATCCATCACATTGCGAATCGGTGGCTTCAAATTCGGCATGATGATGGCGCGCGCAAACTGGCGCACCGTGTGCGGCAATACCGCATTCAAAGCGGCACCGTCGCGTACATGCAGGTGCCA
>JBCKPM010000148.1:0-3396 GCA_038901675.1 Usitatibacteraceae bacterium
GCCGGCCGTACCGGCGATGCCGGCATTGGTCTGCTGCGCCTGCTGTGCGGACGGGGTTGTGACGTTGATATCCTGCGCCGTATTCTGCGTGGCACGATAGCGTTGTGCCGGCGCGATGGTACCGGATGTATCGGTCGCGCTTGGGGGAAAATCGAAACCGACTGAAACGGCGACCACGATTGCCGCTACAGCGCCGGCGCCGATTGCGACTCGACCCTTCGGTGTACTAAAAAAGTTGCTTTTCTGCTCACTCATTTTGAACTCCTCTGTCGTCTCAAACGGTCTAAAAACCCGGTGCTTCCTTGTCATTTTTCCCGGACTTGCGGGCCGGGTACCAAGCATTGCTGATACAAATACACGCGAACGCCAAAAAAGTTTGCGCGGCGGATCGGTCGCGTGCGGCTCGGGTGCGTGGCTAGTCACCCCAGCCGAGATGAATCGCTGCAACACCCCGCCTAAAATCGCCTGTTCAAGACCCTCCGGGGGCGCCGCTGTCGTGCTTGTCGCACAAAACTCAAACAGTCGTTCGAGGTCGTCGAACTGTTGACGCAACGCCGGATCGCGCACAAGTATGCGCTCGAGCTCGGCACGTTGCGCCGGTGAGGCTTCGCCATCGAGGACGGCGTGCATCAGTTGCCGGATTGCAGGCGCGTCCATGTCAGCTCGCCTTCAGATCGACCAACATGAGACCCAGGCGCTGCCGCGCTTCAAACAGGCGCGATTTCACGGTGGACTCCTCGATATCCAGAATCTGCCCCATTTCTTTGTAGCTGCATTCCGAAAAATGTCGCAGAGTCAGCACGATTCGATCCTCTATTTTCATGGTCATCAACGCACTCTGTAGCCTGTCGCAACGCTGTCTGGCGTTCCACTGCCGCTCCGGGGTTTCCGCTTCTGGTGCCGCTAAATCGCCCTCATCCTCGAGTGCAACTTCGCGTTGGTGCGACCTGAGCAAATTGATCGATTCGTTGATCGCAATCCGGTAAATCCAGCTAAAAAACTTGTACTGCGCGTCGTAGTCTTCAAGCCGTTCGGTTAACTTGAGAAACACGACTTGCGTGATATCACTTGCGTCTTCGGCGTTACCCAGCACCCGGTATGCGGCGTTGTAGAGGGGCCGATGATAGCGCTTGACCAACACCGCAAAAGCGGCTTGATCGCCCTTTCTGCAACGCTCAACCTGCACTAAGTCGTCGTCGTTCGACACAATTACACGCCGAGGCCGGAAAAGTTGGCGCGACCACTCATTTTTCGGCGCTCTCAATCTCAAACAGCTGGTCAAAACCCGAATACATGAAAATGTCGCGCAGATGGTGGTTCACCGCCACCAGCCGCAGCTTGCCGGACGAGGCCAACAGTCGCTTTTGCGTTTTCAACAGCACCCCCAAGCCCGCACTCGAAATGTATTCAAGCCGACTGCAGTCGAGGGTCACCGCACCGCTAAGGCCGTCCAGAAATGACTGGGCGTTCTGGCTCTGCGCCGCATCAAGCCGCCCTGCCATCAGCACCAGCCCATCCGCACCCAATTCAATGTTCAGCATCGTTTTCCTTTTGGGTGTTGGTCGGCGCGACCATCGGCTCGCCATGCAGCGTCTTGCGAAATGTAATGCGGCTCTCGCAGCGTTCTCTGATGTACTGATAGTCGATCGAGTCGACCATGCGCCGCACCAGATGTAGCCCAAGCCCGCCTGGCGCACGCCGTTCAATCGGTCGACTGACATCGACATCCGGTGCCTGGGTGACGTCAAACGGATCGACGTCATGGTCGGTCAAGCTCACCTCGACCCCGTCATCGATCTTGGCAATCGCGATTTCGACGTCCGAGCCGCCAACTTTGCTGTATTTGACGATGTTGGTGAACAGCTCCTCGATGGTGAAATCGATCGCGTAACGCAGCGAAGCATCAATTTGCTCGCGGTCGAACACTTCAGCCGTGAAAACCGTGATTGCCTCGATCGCCGCCATGTCGCGCGGGAATGCGCGGCGCGTCGCCTCGGTCAATCCGGTTCGCTTGACTAGAACCACGGTAATGTCGTCCTCCTGCGGCGAGCCTGCGGCGAAGCTTCGCACAGTTTGCAACAATAGCGCGGAAAGCTCGGCTGCGGGCAGTTGGTGGTTGGCCTCGACCAACTCAGTGACGCGCTGTTCGCCGAACTCCTCGACGTTAGCGTCACAATATTCATAGATGCCGTCTGACAGCAAGACCAGTATGTCACCGAGCGCGAAATCGAGAGCCACTGCGGGTCGCAAACTCGTCAACGGCATCGCGGCAAGCGGAAAACTGGTCGGATTGTGGCGCACGCACTTGCCGGTGGCTGCCTGAAAATACAGAATCGGCGCCTGTCCGCCGCTATGAAACCGCAGCCGATGTGCCTGGGTGTCGAGAATGCCGATAAAGGCGGTGATGAAGCGATCTTCTGGCAAAAAGTCTGCCAGCTGATTGTTGACCTGCTTAAACGCCGTCTCAAGGTCGGCGCCGAGCCGAAACGCCATGCGCAGCATCGCGTGCATTTGCGTCACATGCAGCGCCGGCACGATGCCGTGGCCGGTGGCATCGCCGAGTACGACCAGCAACCCTTGGCCGACCAGCGAAAGATCGAACGTATCACCGCCGGTCAGTTCGGCCGGAATAAACGTGCCAAACACCTCGTATCCGGGAACCAGTGGCATGGTGGTGGGAAGCGTGCTCATTTGCACCACGCGCGCCATTTCGAGCTGCTGGCGCATCTTTTCGCCCTCAATCAGCGCCTCGATCATGCGGGCGCGCTGCAACGCGACGGCGCACTGCGCGGCCAATGCCGCGGCCAGCACTTCGTCGTTTTCGTCGAATACGCCGTCGGCCTTATTGAGTACTTGCAGCACGCCGACCAGCACGCCCTTGTGGTCGACCAAGGGCAGCGTGAGCATGCAGCGAGTGCGGTAGTTGGAACGCCGGTCAAGTTCCGGATTAAAGCGTGCGTCCGCATAGCAGTCGGGCACGTTGATAATCTGACGACTACGAGCGCAACTGCCGACAATGCCGCTGCCGGCCGGCACGCGCACCGTCTCGAGCCCGGTCGAGACACGTGCCACTAATTCGTCGGTTTCAGGTTCGTACAACCAAACGCTGCCGCTGTCGGCGTTGAGTACCTGTTTGGCGGCCGCGACAACCTCAGTCAGCATGGTGATGAGGTCAAACGGCGCGGCGAGATGAATGGTCACCGCGAGCAGCGGTTCCATATCTTTAGCCGACAATCGGCGCGATGACGCCCGATCGTTCACCGAACTACCCTCTCCGGCGCGAGCCGGGCCAAGTCCCAGTATTTCGATTCATCAGTTGTGCTCTCCCAGCCCGTCACTTTAGCCACTGTCCGTCTCATCCACAACACGAATTCACCCTTGATTGCGGGTCGCCGA
>JBCKPM010000149.1:0-3337 GCA_038901675.1 Usitatibacteraceae bacterium
GCCAGTACCTTCGCCAGAAAGATCAGTGGCAGCATTAGGAAGCGTGACCAGTCGCGACGCCCATCAGAGAGCTAAAGCGCATAGCGCGTTGAGGCAACCGATTTAGCGCCGCGATCGATGCCTCTATGGCCATCTGTTGCTCAATCGTTCTCCCTCTGCCCAGATATCGCGCCCGCTGGCGCAATGCGACTTGCGCAATTCTCGATGCAAAATCCTCCGCTTAAAGTGAAGCAAAAAATCCAGCTACGGCCTCCTTATAAGAGTTCGCCAAAGGTGCGTTCTTCGGTCCGGCGCTCCCTTCAAGCGATACCGAGCAATGCCCGCTCGAACTAAGAAACGTTTCTACGCTTAGCACGCCTTTCGTAACTCCGTCATGCGTCGAAATTGAAAAGACAAGCATCTTTCCCGTCGCGCATTCCCTCCAGTCCATGGGTTTCAAAGCGATTCACCCAACGCTGCACCGTGCGCCGGTCTTCACCGAACAGGTTGGCCACCTGCTCGCAGCTTTGGCCACTAGCGACCAGCAGCAACCCATGCAGCCGATGATCGTAACGCGACTCGTCGGAGCGAGCAATTTCTTGTTGAAGGGCAATTCGCATAACTTCAGGTGCAGCAATTTCGAGTCGTCTCATGGCAGCATCTCCAAGTTGGAATACTGCCATCAGTATAATTCAATCATGCGGCATTAGTTATGTCGCTATGTTTAGAACGGTAGGAACGTCATCGAATTGCAGATCTGAGTGCGCTCCCCCGCCGCACTAGAGTTCTTGCGGCAGTCGTTGAAGCAAGCGCTGTCGCTTTGTTTGCAAGGTTGCACGCAGGCCTTGTGATTTATCGAGTGTGCAAGCGCGTCGGATTTGCCGCGTTTCGCTGCTGCAAGAAGTCCAGTCGCATTTAGTCGTCCCACCCTAGATAAGAGGTAGGTATTAATGCGGTCTTGAGCATCTTGTATATCCAATAGCGCTTTTGTGTAGATTGGTTCCATTGATGCCAGAAATTCTTTGGCCAGTGTTCGGCGTTTCTCTTTTTCATTCTCGGACATGTCGTAACTATTGATCGACTGCAATTCCTGGCTGTGACGCCGCCGCCAGTCGCGAATGCTTTGCTCAAGCATCGGAATCGCTTCGTCAGCCCAAACGTTTCTGACCGACGCGCAGTAGGCTGCCTTCAGGTCAACGTCGTTCGGCGGCTCGATTGCCATACAGACCGTTTGGTAAGTAATTAGGTATAAGAGGAACAGGATTCGTCGCATAGGGTTGATCTTCACGCAAGCGGAGGAGAGCTCGTCTTTGTTTTTCGAGCTGCGAAAGACTCCACGTTACTGAAATTTCCAAGTAAATGCTATCCCCTCCCCCGCCTTCAGAGTTAAAAGGCGTCAGGGTGAATTGTTTTGCAGTCTCGCCAAAATAATGACGTTGAACCCTTTAATTGGATTGACCATGAACCAAGTCGCGCTAATGGGTCTCGCCCTAGTAATTGGACTTTCTGCCATGCCAGCAGAGGCAAGGTCAAAAAAGGCGGTCGCGGAATTCAAGCGAGAAAACCCATGCCCTGCCAACGGCAACAAGCGCGGAGCGTGTCCTGGCTATCAGGTTGACCATCTTCGGCCGCTAAAGTGCGGTGGCTCGGACGTTCCGTCAAATATGCAGTGGCAAACGGTTGCCGATGCGAAACTAAAGGATCGCGAAGAAAAACGACAGTGCGCAAAGGCGCGCTAATCAGTGATGCCAATGCGCAGCGTCTCGCCCGCGCCATCGAGACCGTGGTTGAGTAAATGTTGGTATGCTTGGGCCAATGGATGTGCGGCTTCAACTCTCATGCTCATGGTGGGTTGATCTTTCTGTGGCCTCGGGTGAAATAAATTTACAGAAAGAATGTTGCACTACCTCAAAAAACGTCTCAACCTAGAAGCCTCGCTCTACACTTTGCTACAGATTTTGTCGCTCACCATGTTCGAGAAGATGCCCATCCAGCAAGCCTTTGCGGGCAGCGACTACAAATCTGAACAGAACGAACACTACAATCAGCTGAATCTATTCGCGTTTTAACCGGACGGCAGTGGTAAAACTTTACCGTTTATTGCCCAGCCTGGGACATACGCTCATTGGCGAGGGCTAGGCGCTCCACGAGCGAATGGAGCAGGGCATTCGAGAGTTGCAATTGGCAATTCGTGCTCGTCTTCTGAAGAGCCTCGGTATCGAACTCCGCGAGAACCATTTCGTCGATCGATTCGACGGTGGCGTGCCGAGGCATATTTCCGGCCTTGACATAGGCCATCTCGCCGAAGCATTCGCCAGCGTTGAGGACATTCAGCAGCCGGCCTTGCTTGGTGACCTTCGCCCGCCCGCTGGCCAGGAAGAACAGGCTCTTGCCCGCTTCGCCTTCGCGAATGATCGGCTTCTGGGGCGGAATTCGCGCCCAGTGACCTGCATGCACTAGCTCCCAGATTTCGGCGTCGCCGAGGCCTTCCAGAACTGCGACCTTCTTCAGCGCCGTGAACTTGTCACTGTCCGGGATCCCCCGGTCATAGATACTCAATCGCCCGATCTTCGCGATGTCCAGCGCCAAGTCCGCCCACGTCGGATAACGATTACTTGGCGTCTTCCGGAGCATCTGCAGCACCATGTGGTCGATATCCTTGCTGATGCCCGGCCGGATCGCGCTCGGGGCGAGCGGCTCCTCGGTGAGGATCTTATTGAAAAGCTCGGGGAGATCGGGCGCGAGGAAGGGCCGCCGCCCGGTGAAGAGCTCATAGAGCACCACTCCCATCGAATACATGTCGCTGTTTTGCCCCAACTCTTCGCCATTGATTTGCTCCGGCGACATGTAGTATGGCGAGCCGATTTGGGTAATGTCCGTTTCTTTGACTTGTTTCAGGTAGGCTGCCCCGAAATCCGCGACTTTGATGTTCGTGCCGCTCACCACTAGGATGTTCGCCGGCTTGATGTCGCGATGGACGATTCCCTGCCGGAAGGCGTAATCGAGCGCGCCGCAGGATTTGAATGCGATCTGGATTGCGTCTTCCGGAGAAAGCAGCTTTTCAGGGGCAGTGAACTGCGAGAGATCTCCGCCCGGCACGTACTCGATCGCGATATAGCCCGAATTTTCATTCACCGAGGCTTCGAGGATCGACGCGATATGAGGATGCGAGAGCTTCCCGGCGAGCGATGCCTCGGTTAAGAATTGAGTAGTGATCGTCCTGTCGAAGTCCGGCGACGATACGATTTTCGGATCGAGTACTTTCAGAGCGACGTCGGCGCCCGAGAAGGTGTCGAGGGCGAGATAAACCGTCCCTGCGGCACCTTTGCCCAGAACTTTTCTAAGCTGATACTTCCCG
>JBCKPM010000150.1:0-3323 GCA_038901675.1 Usitatibacteraceae bacterium
ATTCGCTCGGTCCGCGGCTGCTGCAGGCTTCGATCCAGCCTTTATCTGTGTTCATCTGTGGAAGATTTTTCAGCTGTTCGACTGACAAAGGCTTTTCCTCGATCCATCCGCAGAAAATGATCAAGAATTGCGCTCCGCCCAATGCAGCTTGCTACGCAGCATGGCGTAGTAGGAATGTCCGACCGGATGCAACAGCAGCAACGGCAGCGGGTGCGCGCGCACCACCACCACGTCGTCGGTCTCCGGATCGAAATAGCTCTGCACATCAAAATTGACGCGCGCATTGACACCGCGAACCAAGCGGATTCGCACTTCCGAGTCACTGGGAATGGCGACCGGGCGATTGGACAGTGTATGCGGCGAAATCGGCACTAGCGAAATAGCCGGCAAGCTCGGGTGCAGAATCGGGCCACCGCTCGATAGTGCATAGGCGGTCGAACCAGTCGGCGTCGATACAATCAGGCCGTCGGCACGCAGGCTATAAACAAACTCGCCGTTGACCTCGACCGCAAACTCGATCATTGACCCCATCGCACCGCGGCACACCACCACGTCATTGAGCGCCACCGTCGAGAAAATCACGTTGCCGTCGCGCACGATCTCGCCGTCGAGCAACAAACGCGATTCGGTGCTGTAGGCACCATCGAGCATGGTGCCGAGCAGCGCCGCAGTCTGATCGGCCGGAATGTCGGTCAAAAATCCCAACGTGCCAAGGTTGATGCCGACCAACGGCACCTTGGCATCGGCCACCATGCGCGCAATGCCGAGTAGCGTCCCGTCCCCGCCCAACGCAATTGCAAGATCCGCACCTTCAAACACACTCTCGAGCGGCAGCACCAGATCCGGCGCGACGGCCGCGAGCGCCGCCGTTCTAGCGTCCATGCGAATCCGCACGCCACGTTCGCGCAAAAAGGACTGTAGGACAGCCAGCGGCTCTGCCACCCCGGTGCCATCCTGTTTGCCGATGATGGCGACGGTCTTGAATTTGTGAGTCATGGGTCGATTAAATCATACCGTTCGACCCCGCCGCCATCCTCTCGGTGCCCGGCCAAACCCACCCGTCCTGATATTTCACCGTTGAGGGCAAATTTTTCTTACAATCACACCATGATCAACGAGCGTGCGCAGACCCTACTCAAGTATTTCGTCGAACGCTACATTGCCGACGGCCAGCCGATCGGCTCGCGTACCTTGTCGAAATTCTCCGGCATGGATTTGTCGGCCGCATCGATTCGCAATGTCATGGCCGATCTGGAAGAGCTGGGTTACATCGCGAGTCCGCATACCTCGGCCGGTCGTGTGCCGACGCCAAAGGGTTATCGGTTTTTTGTCGATACGCTGCTGACCATCCAGCCGCTCGATCAACTCGAACAACAGGCGCTGCAAGCGCAAATCCGGCCGGATGACCCGCGTCAGGTGGTGGCGGCGGCCTCACAAATGCTGTCCGAGCTCAGCCACTTTGCGGGGGTAGTCATGACACCGCGCCGCATCAGCGTGGGTTTGAAGCACGTCGAGTTCATGCCATTGTCCGAACGTCGCGTGTTGCTGATCATTGTCTCGACCGATGGTGATGTGCAAAACCGCATCGTCATCACCGAGAGACCGATTTCGCCAGCGCAATTGGTCGAAGCGGCCAACTACATCAACGCCCATTACTCCGGATGCGATTTTGATCAGTTGCAAAGCCGTGTCAAGAGCGAGCTCTCACAACTGCATCGTGATATTTCCACAATGATGGCGGCAGTGATTGAAGCGCGCGGCAGCCACATCGACGTGTCTGGTATCGTCGTGTCGGGCGAACGCAAGCTGCTCGACATCAACGATATTTCGTCTAACCTGTCGAGTCTAAAAAAATTGTTTCGCCTGTTCGAAGCCAAGTCGCAATTGTTTGAGTTGCTCGATCTTTCGCAACGCGCCGACGGCGTCAAAATCTTTATCGGGGGCGAATCCGAAACCATGCCGCTCGATGAGTTTTCGTTGGTCACGGCTCCCTACGAGGTCGACGGCCAGATTGTCGGCACGGTTGGCGTCATCGGCCCGACGCGGATGGCCTATGAGCGTGTGATCCCGATTGTGGATGTCACCGCCAAACTGCTCTCGAGCGCGCTGAGCCAGCATTGAAGATTGGCGTTCGGCGTGTGGCGTTGGGCGTGGGAAAGATGGAACCGCGCGCGCTTACGCCGACTCGCTCAACACCTGACGCCCAACGTCTATCGTCTAACGTCTAACCTCTAACCCTCAACAAAAAAATGCCCTTCGCACCCGAGCCACCCTTCACCCACGGCACGCAACCCAAGACCGGCATCATGTTGGTCAACTTGGGTACGCCGGATGCGCCAACGCCGAGCGCTGTGCGCCGTTACCTGAAGGAATTCTTGTCCGACCAGCGGGTCGTCGAAATTCCGAAATGGATTTGGTGGTTTATTCTCAACGGCGTCATTTTGAATGTGCGACCGCGCAAGTCAGCCCTCAAGTACGCGAGCATCTGGACCGCCGAGGGCTCGCCGTTGCGTGTCTACACCGAGCGTCAGGCAACCCTTCTCGGTGCGGCACTGCGCGAGACCGTTTCATCGCCCATCGTGGTGCGCGCGGCGATGCGTTATGGCAATCCATCGATGGCTGCTGCATTCGCGGCACTCAAAGCCGAACACTGCGACAACATCCTGCTACTGCCGCTCTACCCGCAGTACGCCGCCAGCACCACCGCGTCAACATTCGATCAGCTCGGCCGAATTTTGGCGCGCGTGCGCAATGTGCCGGGCATTCGCTTTGTGAAAAGCTTTCACGATCATCCGGCCTACATCGATGCGATTGCCGCGAACGTGTTAGCGCACTGGAAGCGCATTGGTCGCCCCGATTTCGCCACCGACAAATTGTTGATCACATTTCACGGTGTACCAAAATTTCATCTTGATCGTGGCGATCCGTATCACTGCCACTGCCAAAAGACGGCGCGCCTCGTCGGTGAGCGCCTCGGACTTGCAAGTGCTGATTACATGGTCACCTTTCAATCGCGCTTTGGCAAAGCTGAGTGGCTACAGCCGTACACCGACCAAACGCTGAACACTCTCGGTAAAGCTGGCACGCGCCGCATCGACGTGATTTGCCCAGGGTTTGCCGCCGATTGCCTCGAAACACTTGAAGAAATCGCCGACGAAGGCCGTCGCACTTTCCTCAGTGCCGGTGGCGGCGCGTTCAACTATTTGCCGGTCGCCAACGACAGCGAGTCGTTCATCGCGGCGCTGTCCACGATTGCTGCAGAGCAACTCGTTGGCTGGGTCAATCGCCATGCTGACGCTGAGGTGGGTGCCGCGTCGGCGGCA
>JBCKPM010000151.1:0-3155 GCA_038901675.1 Usitatibacteraceae bacterium
TCGAGCCAATCAGCGCCAATTGGACTGATGAGGAGTTGGCAAAATTAAATCAGGGGGATCTTTTTGACACCGACCCAGAGCAACAGCTAGAAAAAATTCCATTCAAGTTTCTTTATGAGTTCACCTGCGATCACGAGAGTTGTACTGGTCATAAGGTGATGTGTGCAGATTGGGAAATCTCGCAAGCCTATCGCGCATGGAGCCGTACATACGGCTCAAATTGGGAAGTTGAATTCCGAAAGAAATTTGAAACTGAAATGATTACAAAGAAAGACCTACACTTCTTTGTCGGCACCATTCATCAGCATCCCGCGAGCTGGATTATCGTCGGCCTTTTCTATCCGCCGCTTTAATTCCATTACTTGTCGCTAGGGGATACATGCCCAAAACTTGCCCAAGATGCGCTCCAATAGGAGACTTTCAGTCTTTGGAACTTCTAAAAACCGTCGCACGCAGGCGAAGATCGCGCCGAAGAACGGACACGTACCCAGTGTACGGCGACGGGGTTGGCAAACTCGGGAGGCATGAAATTCGCCCACTCTGTGCGGATGCTGATCGGAACCATTTTCCGGCGCGCTTTGTCAATCGGTTCGTCGTCTGTCGCGTTGACACACCACCTGATGGGTACCTCTAAAAATTCAATCAAGCCGATGATGGCAAGGCGCAAAGTCGCGAAAAAGCGCAGTGTACATGGTGTACATGAGCATGTTGAGCGGCTTTGCAACGCCGCCAGCGCGGCTTCAGTGAATTTTTAGAGGTGCCCTGATATCTCAACAGGCATACTGCCCGCCATGCACCGCCCAATTCAATCTGCAATAGCCAGCAATATCCGATTGCGCTCACGGCGTTGGGCACTGCTCGTTGCCGCGATGCTGTCGACAGCGGCGCATGCACAAGCGACCACGCCGGCAGCGGTTGCTGAACCGGCACTCGAAGAATTGGTGGTCGTTGGCACGTATCCGGGGCCGGGCATGTGGAAGGTCACTCACGGCGAGAACGTACTTTGGATTGTCGGCACGCAGTCGCCCGTGCCGCAAAGAATGGTTTGGCGCGCCAAGGGCGTGGCCGCCGTTGTCGCGAAATCCCAGGAAATTTTGATGGCGCCGTCCGTGTCGGTCTCGATCAAGCAGATCGGATATTGGCGCGCGCTGACATTAATTCCTTCGGCCATGGAAGTGCAAAAAAACCCCGGCAACGCGACCCTGCGCGACATCATCCCGCCGGCTCAATACGCGCGCTGGCTGGTATTGCGCGACAAGTACATCGATGGCTACAACACCGAAGACAACGACATCGAGCGCTGGCGCCCGGTGTTCGCGGCGCGGATGCTGTACTCACGCGCGATCGCAAAAATTGGCCTGACCAACAGTAGTGTGGTGTGGCCGGTGATTCAGGAAGCGGCGAAAAAACACAAAATTAAAACCACTGCAGTCAAATTCGAGCCGTTATTGGGCAAAGCGCTCGGCAACGCGCGTGCTGCCATCAACGAGCTCAACAAAACCCGCTTTGACGATCTCGAATGCTTCGTGAAAACGCTCGAACGCATCGAGACCGACCTCAGCGCCATGCGTGCTCGTGCCAACGCATGGGCTGTTGGCGACATTGAAGCGATTCGCAATCTGCCCGCGATTGACCAGCGCGCCGCGTGCAATGCCGCGCTACAGAGTGCCAGTGCGTCGAAGCTGCTTGGACTCGAGAACTTGGAAGCGCAAATTGTGGCCACTTGGCTGGAAGTGGCCGACCGCGCGTTGGCCAAGAACAGTGTCACGCTGGCGGTGCTGCCAATCACGCAGATGCTGGCCGCTGACGGCTATCTGTCGAAACTCAAGGCGCGCGGTTATTCGATCCAGGCACCGGAGTGAATCCGGCAAAATCACCAGCGTTCGCGTATCAGCGCACTGTAGCGGTTGACCCGTGCACCGCCTGACACTCGGCTCCCGCGCCGCTGTTCATGAGCATAACGCCCCATAAATGTCGCTTCCAAACGCAACCGCCGCTACGCTAGTTCGCAGGTCACCGGCCTGCCGCGTGGGCGCGCTGGTGCTCGTCACGTTGCTCAGCGCGTGTGGCACCACCGAGGCACCGCGCCAAGCCGTGCCGCTTGCTTCGGTGGCGCGCGAACCACTCGCCGCGCAAACTTCCCGATCGCCAACCCTGCAACAACTCACCGATGAAGCCGCAGCGCTGGCACCGCTGGCCAACTCGGAACTCGGCAAGCGCTTTTTGCGGGCGACCGACGCGTTGCCGACCGTGGGTGCACGAATCGCCCACCGCGATGACAATACTCGCGAGTTTTTTTCGCCCGCTGAAGCCGCCGCCATGCCGGAGGATCGTCGCAAAAAGCTCACGGCCATCAAACTCGACGAGTATCGCTATTACTACACCAAGTATGGCTCGCCCCTGGCGTACCTTCGGGCGCTTGATCTCGCCAGCCGCCACGGCGTCACTGATGTGAAAGGCGTGCGGATTCTGGATTTCGGCTATGGCTCAATCGGCCATTTGCGGCTGCTGGCGAGTCTCGGCGCGCACGTCGTGGGGATAGACCCGGATAGCTACCTCGACGCGCTCTACAGCCAGTCGAACGATCAGGGGGCGGTTGCGCCCGCACGCAACGTCTATCGCGGGCATCCAGGCTCGGTGTCGCTGGCACATGGGCGCTGGCCAACCAACCCGGCCATCGCCACGCAGGTAGCGGCCACTGGCCCTTATCAATTGATTATCTCCAAGAACACCTTGAAGCGTGGCTACCTGAAACCGGAACGACGTGCGGCCAAAAACCAACTCATCGACCTAGGCGTGAGTGACGACGTGTTTTTGAAAACAGTGCACGCGAGCCTCGCACCGGGCGGGCTGCTGTTGATCTACAACCTTGCACCAAAACAGGCTCCCGCCGACAAACCCTACCTGCCGCATGCCGACGCACGTTCACCGTTCAGTGTCAAGCAATTCGCGCGCGCCAATCTTGAGGTGATTGCATTCAATACGGAGGATCACGAATTCATCCGAAATATGGGTCTCGCGCTGCGATGGGATCGCAACGAAAAGGGCGAAATCGTCAACGACCTCGATAGCAACCTGTTTGCCCTGTACACCGTTGTCCGCAGAGGCAATTAGCCGATGTTCCACTGCTTGCGGTTGCCCAATGCAACCGTTTT
>JBCKPM010000152.1:0-3129 GCA_038901675.1 Usitatibacteraceae bacterium
GCTGGGGTAAATACGCCGTGCTCGGTAATCAGCGCCGTAACCAGTCGTGACGGCGTGACATCAAAACCCGGGTTGCTCACAGCCGCGCCGGGTTTGAGCAAGCGAACATCGACAATTCCACCAGTGCGGTCGAGCCCGCGCACGGTGGTCACTTCGTTCGGGTCGCGCTCTTCGATTTCAATTTCCGGCATGCCGTCTTCGATGGACAAGTCAACACTTGATGCCGGTGTCGCCGCATAAAATGGAACGCCGTTATCGTGCGCCGCGAGGGCTTTCAGGTAGGTGCCGATTTTGTTTGCCACGTCACCGCGGCGCGAGACGCGATCCACGCCGACCATCACCACGTCAACTTTTTCATGTTGCATCAAATGACCGCCCGCATTGTCAACAATGTAGGTGTGATCGATGCCGGCGTCAGCAAATTCCCATGCAGTAATCAATCCCTGATTGCGCGGCCGCGTTTCTCCGACCCAGACGTGGACCGGAATGCCGACTTGTTGCGCGAGATAAATCGGTGCCGTCGCCGTACCCCAATCCATGCAGGCCATACGGCCGGCATTGCAGTGGGTCAACACATTGACGGTGCGGCCGGTGCGCTGATGAATATCACGCAGCAACGTTAGGCCGTGTTCGCCAATACGCAGATTGGTCGCCGCGTCCTCCGTGGCCATGCGTTCAGCCTCAGTCCACGCCGCGTCCGGTCGGTCAGCCGGCTCGACGTTGGTCAGCAAACCACAAATACGATCAAGCGCCCAGGCGAGGTTAACCGCAGTCGGTCGCGTTGCCATCAACTCGCGTTTGACTCGGACGAGGCAGCCATCGGTAGCATCGCGCGTCATCGCCAGTGCCACGCCGTACGCGGCGGCGATGCCGATGAGCGGCGCACCACGCACCCGCATCGCGCGAATTGCCTCGGCGACCTCCTGCCAACTGGCAAGCGCACGATGCTCAACCAGAAATGGCAACAGGGTTTGATCGACAATGTGAATGCGTGCCGCATCACGAACGGCAATCAAGCTTTTGATCGGTTTTTGGGAGAATTTCATATCGAAGAGTGCGCCGGATCGCGCTAGTTTCTCACAGCGCGCCTGTCCATGTGTCGCCACCCCATGTCGTCGCCACCTTGCGGCAGGTGCGTGCTTCTCTATCGAGGTACGGCTGGGTACACGACGGCGCAACACGACGGCGCGATAGCCGAGTCGCGGTGGTTACGTTATAATCTCAATTTCCAACGCGTCCCTTCCCGGATATTGGCCATGACACAGTATATTTTCGTCACGGGTGGTGTAGTTTCCTCGCTAGGGAAGGGCATCGCCGCCGCCTCTCTGGCGGCCATCCTTGAGTCGCGCGGCATCAAAGTCTCCATGATGAAACTGGATCCGTATATCAACGTGGATCCGGGCACCATGTCGCCGTTTCAGCACGGCGAGGTGTTCGTCACCGAGGACGGTGCCGAGACCGACCTTGATCTTGGGCACTACGAGCGTTTTGTCTCGACCAAGATGAAAAAGTCCAACAACTTCACCACGGGTCAGATCTACGAACGCGTCATCAACAAAGAGCGCCGCGGCGACTACCTTGGCGCGACGGTGCAAGTCATCCCGCACATCACGGACGAAATCAAGAATTCGATCATCGCTGGGACGGCGGACGCTGAAGTCGGCATCATTGAAATCGGCGGCACAGTGGGTGACATTGAGTCGCTGCCATTTCTGGAAGCGATTCGCCAGATGGGCATCGAGCAGGGGCGCGACAACACCTGCTACATCCATCTCACACTGGTGCCTTATCTACCGGCAGTGGGTGAAATCAAAACCAAACCGACGCAGCACAGCGTGAAAGAGTTGCGCCAGATTGGTATTCAGCCGGATGTCGTGATGTGCCGCAGCGACCGGCCGTTGCCCGATGAAGAGCGGCGCAAGATCGCGTTGTTTACCAACGTCGACAAGGGCTCGGTGATCTCCTGCTACGACGCGACGTCGATTTACAAGATTCCGAAAATGTTGCACAAGCAGGGGCTTGATGAAATCGTTTGCCGCAAGCTGCATCTGACGCCGCAACCGGCTGACCTCACCAAGTGGGAGCAGATCGTCGATGCGCTGGAAAATCCGAATGACGAAATCGATCTGGCCATGGTCGGCAAATACGTTGATCTTGCCGACTCGTACAAGTCGCTCACGGAAGCGTTAATTCACGCAGGCATCCAGACGCGCACGCGCGTCAATATCCATTACCTCGACTCCGAGGAAATGGAAAAAACTGGCATCGAAGCGTTGGCAAGCATGGACGCGGTACTGGTTCCGGGGGGCTTTGGCAAACGCGGCACCGAGGGCAAGATTTCGGCAGTGCGGTTTGCGCGTGAAAACAAGATTCCGTATTTGGGTATTTGCCTGGGCATGCAAATCGCCACCATCGAATTTGCCCGAAACGTGGTGGGGCTGGTGAATGCCAACTCGACCGAGTTCGATCCCGATACACCGCACCCAGTGATCGCGCTCATTACCGAATGGCAGAATCACGACGGTCAGATTGAACGGCGCGACGCGAGTTCCCGCATGGGAGGCACCATGCGCCTCGGCGCGCAGCCGTGTACGGTACGGCCGGATACATTGGCCTACCGCATCTATCAAAGCACGACCGTGAGCGAGCGCCATCGGCATCGCTATGAGGTCAACAACCACTACGTGCCCAGGCTCGAAGCTGCGGGGCTGGTGATTTCAGCACGTACCAACTCAGAGTCGCTCACGGAAATGGTCGAGCTCGATGCAGCCAAACACGGCCATCCGTGGTTTTACGGCTGCCAGTTTCACCCCGAGTTCACCTCGAATCCGCGCGACGGGCATCCTCTGTTTACGTCATTCATCAAAGCGGCGCTCGAGCAGCGCAAGCGTACGCATGGTGAGGCTGGTTTGCGTGTCGTGCAGGGTGCCAAGGCAAGCGCATGAGGCGCATCAGAAGCCGCGAAAGTCAGGCGCAGCAAAATAGAGATGTCATCCCGAATGAAGTGAGGGATCTCATCCATCCGCGCTTGGGGGGCGTTGACCGAATGAGATTTCTCGCTGCAACAAGCGCAGCTCGAAACGACAAATATGATTTTGGTGGCTATCCATGAACGATTGCCGAAAATTG
>JBCKPM010000153.1:0-2998 GCA_038901675.1 Usitatibacteraceae bacterium
ACCGGAGACCGGACCGGCACTCAGACCATTGCGGCCTACCAGATACACTTGGCCGGTGGTGTCGTGGCGGTAGAGCATGTCGGAATTGCCGTCGCCGTCGAGGTCGAACGGCTTGGCGATCACTGCGGATGTTGTGAGGAAGTAGGCCGTGACGGTGCAGTTGGCAGTGATGGCGTTGGTGATGTAGATGTTGCCGATCAGCGTACCGCCGCAGGTGCCACGGACGTCGATGTAGTAGCCGCTGTTGGGGGTGAGGGTGAACTGGAGGGTACTGCCTTGGTTGACGCTCTGTGCCGTGTTGGGGCTGATGCTGCCGTTGGTGCCTGCCGTGGGGGTGACGATGAAGGTGCCGCCGATGTTGTCGAGCTGTCCGCGAATCTCGCCACCGCCATTGAGTGCGGTGTGGAAGTTGACGTACCAGAGTCCGTTGAGGATGTCGTTTTCGTTGGCGGGACTATAGTTGACGGTGCCCGCGTTGGGGTTGGCGGTGATGTCGATGAGGACGCCAGCGTTGGTGCCGCGGGCACCGGGGCCGTGGAAGTGTGCGCCGGTGAGTGCGCCGCTCAGGCTGGTGGTGCTGAAGCTGTAGGTGAGTGTCTTGGCGACCGTGTTGACGGTGACGGTTCCACTACCTGCGGCAGGTGTACTGACCACCGGGACTTGTTGGCTGCCCTGAAGGACCACGTTGTAGGTCACCAGTGCGACGAAGCTGGCGGTGACGGTGCAGTTGGCAGTGATGGCGTTGGTGGTGAAGGTGTTGCCGACCAGCGTACCGCCGCAGGTGCCACCGACTGTGGCGATGTAGCCGCTGTTGGGGGTGACGGTGAAGGCGGTGCTGCTGCCACTGTTGATTGTCTGTGCGACGTTGGGGCTGATGCTGCCGTAGATGCCAGCGCTGGGGGTGACGGTGAAGGTCGAGGCGTTGACGGTGATGTTGACCGTTGCTGTGGCGGCGTTGTAGTTGGTGTCTGCGGCCTTGGTCGCGGTGACGATACAGCTACCGACGGCGGCTGCCGTCAGTGTGCTGCCGACAATGGTGCAGTTGGCGTTGTTGCTGGCGAAGCTAACCAAACCGGTGCCAGAGCCACCCGTGGTGCTGAGGGTGGTGGTGGTGCCCAATAAGAGTGTCGTGGAACCCGCATTGGCGGTCAAGGTTGCTTGTGCGCCCTGCCCGATGGTTAATGCCAAACCCTGATTGCCTGACCCACCAGACGAATCGGTCACCGTGACCGTAAACGCTGCAACGATGCTGGCCGTGGGTGTTCCGGAAAGAACACCGGCGCTAGATAGTGTCAAGCCGGCGGGCAATGCACCCGCTGTAACGGTGTACGACAAGGCACCCACGCCGCCAGCGGCCGTGATGGTTTGGCTATAGGGCACCCCTACCGTTCCAGCAATCAGCGGGGAACCAGTTGATACCGCAGGTGGGCTAACCACCGTGAACGCAAATACCGTCGGCGCGCCGATCATCGAGCTTGTTCCGCCACCGCTTCCACCCGAGGTATTAATCGATGTCCCTTCCATCGCATCCACCGCATACAAAGAAACGTAGTTGAGACCGAGCGGTAAACCGCTAAGCGCGGCATTAAAGGGGCCGCTACCGGTTGCCGCTGCATACGCACCCTGCGCGTCGTGCTGCCGAAAATACACGGTTCGCACAGCAGGATCCACTGGCGAATAAACGCCGCCGACTGCAAGAGAGAGGGTCGGATTCGCCAAGCTGGTTATATTCCCGCCCGCCATGGTTGCCGTCGTTGCATGGCGGGTAAACGACGTGGGGGCGGCATCAATCACCGTGACGTTGTGGCCGTTGATGTTCGCCACATAGATTTTATTGGTCACCGGGTTGATGGCGACGGCGTAGGGGAAGGTGCCCGCCGCGACGGTGGTGGTGGTATTGCTGGCACCGTCGATCACCGTGACGTTGTTGCTGACTTGATTCGTCACATAGATTTTATTGGTCACCGGGTTGATGGTGACGGCGCTGGGGGTGGTGCCCGCCGCGACGGTAGTGGTGGCATTGCTGGCGCCGTCGATCACCGTGACGTTGTTGCTGTTGTTGTTCGTCACATAGATTTTATTGGTCACCGGGTTGATGGCGACGGCGATGGGGTAGGCGCCCGCCGCGACGGTAATGGTGGCATTGCTGGCACCGTCAATCACCGTGACGTTGTTGCTGCCGTAATTCGCCACATAGATTTTATTGGTCACCGGGTTGATGGCGACGGCGACGGGGTTGGTGCCCGCCGCGACGGTGGTGGTGGCATTGCTGGCGCCGTCGATCACCGTGACGTTGTTGCTGCCTTGATTCGCCACATAAATCTTGTTGGTCACCGGGTTGATGGCGACGCCGCTGGGGGTGGCACCCACCGCGACGGTGGTGGTGGCATTGCTGGCGCCGTCGATCACCGTGACGTTGCTGCTGAAGTAGTTCGTCACATAGATTTTATTGGTCACCGGGTTGATGGCGACGGCCGGGCCGGCGCCCGCCGCGACGGTAGTGGTGGCATTGCTGGCGCCGTCGATCACCGTGACGTCGACGCTGCCGAAGTTCGTCACATAGATTTTATTGGTCACCGGGTTGATGGCGATGGCCCAGGGGATGGTGCCCACCGCGACGGTGGTGGTGGCATTGCTGGCGCCGTCGATCACCGTGACGTTGTTGCTGTTGTGGTTCGCCACATAGATTTTATTGGTCACCGGGTTGATGGTGACGGCCCTGGGGTTGGTGCCCGCCGCGACGGTGGTGGCGGCATTGTTGTCGCCGTCGATCACCGTGACGTTGCTGCTGTTGGTGTTCGTCACATAGATTTTATTGGTCACCGGGTTGATGGCGACGGCGTAGGGGAAGGTGCCCGCCGCGACGGTGGTGGTGGTATTGCTGGCACCGTCGATCACCGTGACGTTGTTGCTGCCTTGATTCGCCACATAGATTTTATTGGTCACCGGGTTGATGGCGACGGCCCAGGGGGCGCTGCCCGCCGCGACGGTAGTGGTG
>JBCKPM010000154.1:0-2972 GCA_038901675.1 Usitatibacteraceae bacterium
GAAATCGTTGTGTGCAGCGCGCGACACGCATCTGAGCCAACTGCAAATCCCCCTCGATCCCCCTTCGACGAGCTCAGGGCATGCTCTTTTCCAAAGGGGGAAGACAACCGACCGTGCAAAAAGCAGTGCTCGCCTGACGCCTATGCATCCAGATGAAAGTCATTGACTGGCGGGCGTTTTCGAGCAAAAAGTGCCAGAACGCCGCGCCAGTGCTGGTGTTTCAACTTTTGTCCAGCGTTTACTGCTGCCGCTCAAGCACCACAAACGCGACGTCGTATTTATTTTTTTCGTCCGCCGGCCGCGCTTGCCTCGACACTTCACGCCACGTGTCGCTGGCCAGTGCCGGAAAAAACGTGTCGCCTGCCACGTCTGCATCAACCGACGTCAGATAGATGCGATCTGCGTGTGGCAGCGCGGCGGTATACAGGGTCGCACCACCGATAACGAACGCGGACTGACCCGCTATCATGTCCCGCGCTGCGTCGAACGAAGCCGCCACGTCCACACTCTCATGCTGCCACGCCGGATTGCCGGTGACGACAATATTGCGGCGCCCGGGTAAGGCACGGCCGATGGATTCAAACGTCTTGCGGCCCATGATGATGGGGTGTCCCATCGTGACTTGCTTGAAGTACGCCAGTTCGGCTGGCAAGTGCCACGGCATTTTGCCGTCCATGCCGATGACATTGTGCTGTGCCACTGCAACGATCAGGTTGAGCATGCGCCTTGGCAATCAGACCGCGATCGGCGCTTTGATGGCCGGATGCGGGTCGTAGTTTTCCAACGTGAAGTCGTCAAACGTGAATCCGAAAATATCGTTCACCGATGGATTCAATCGCATCTGCGGCGCGGCACGCGGCGCGCGCGCAAGTTGTTCACGCGTTTGCTCGAGATGGTTGGCGTACAAGTGCGCGTCGCCAAGCGTATGGATGAATTCGCCGGCTTTGAGTCCACACACTTGCGCGACCATCATGGTCAGCAATGCATAGGAGGCAATGTTGAATGGCACGCCAAGAAAAATGTCGGCACTGCGCTGATAGAGCTGGCAAGACAGTTTTCCGTCAGCCACATAAAACTGAAACAGGGCGTGACATGGCGCGAGTGCCATGCGCGGGATGTCGGCGACGTTCCACGCTGAAACAATCATGCGGCGTGAATCGGGATTGGATTTGATTTGCCGGATGACGTCTGCGATTTGATCGATGTGCCGCCCGTCGGGAGTGGGCCACGATCGCCATTGGTAGCCGTATACCGGTCCTAGTTCGCCATCTGCGCGCGCCCACTCATCCCAGATGGTCACCTTGTTATCGCGCAGATAAGCGACGTTGGTGTCGCCCTTGAGAAACCACAGCAGCTCATGAAGGATTGAGCGCAAATGCAGCTTTTTCGTGGTCAGCAGCGGAAATGTATCGCTCAGATCGAAGCGCATTTGATAGCCAAACACCGAGCGCGTGCCGGTGCCGGTGCGGTCAGATTTGTCTACACCGTGTTCGAGCACGTGGCGCATCAGCGCAAGATAGGTAGCGTCAGCCGAAGCGATCATGCGGTGCTCGTTGCGTGCGTAATCCATGGCAGCAATTGTGCGACCGCCTCGGCAACACTGGTCGAGGTTGTGTCGATAACGACCTGTGCTTGAGTCGGTGACTCATAGTTGTCGCTGACGCCGGTGAAGAGCGTGATCTCCCCGCGTCGCGCTTTCGCGTACAGGCCTTTGGCATCGCGCTGCTCGCACACGGCGAGCGGTGTGGAAAGGTGCACCAAGATGAAGCTGCCGTGTTGCTCGACGCGTGCTCTGGCGGCGGCGCGCGCGTTCTCATAGGGTGCGATCGCCGCCGAGATGACGACACCGCCGTGTCTGACGACTTCGGCGGCCACAAATGCGATGCGCTCGATGTTGGTGTCGCGATCGGCACGCGAGAACCCCAACCCGCGGCACAGGTGCGTGCGCACGACATCGCCGTCGAGTAGTGTGACGGGCCGAGCAAGCGAGGATTGAATCGCCGCGCTGAGCGCAGTTGCGATCGTCGATTTTCCGGAGCCTGACAGACCGGTAAAAAAGACGCAAACACCAGCGCTGGCGTGACTGCGGCTTGCGGCATCGGAAGGGCGGGACATCACGGAAGTTTAGGGCAATCTCTGGCCGAAAAATGAACAATACCGTTGGCCAAAAACAAACGCCCCGCGGTGCGGGGCGTCAGGGACGTTGGCCGAAGCATTATTCGGCTTCTTCGCCAGACAGCTTGTAGGTGATCGCCAGCATGGCGATGTAGCCTGCTGTGTCTGGTTCGAAGCGACAGCCCCCAGAAGTGATGACACCCATTGCTGCGCGGTCGAAAACACGCCGTGGATTGGAGTTAGCCACTTCAACGCCAGTCGGCCTGCCATCCGAACCTACCGTCACCGTCAGCGTGACTGTGCCTTCCGTTCCGGCACGGCGGGCTTCACGCGGGAACGATGCCTGGAACGCCGCCACACACGCGGGTCGATTGACGATCGAGCCAAAGCCACGCGGCCCTGTCGGGCGCGGTGCTGGTGCTGGTGGTGCCGGCACAAACTGTTGGATCGGCGGTGGCGTCGTGACCGCCGCAATCACCAGTGCGGTCGAGATGGTCGGCGTGGGGACTTCCGATACCGGCACAAAATCAGGCGGCGGTGGCGGTTGATCCTTGGGTCGCGGCTTTGGCGGCTCAGGCGGTGGGAGCGGTGGTGGCTCAGGAGGCAGAATGATCTCTGCAATGCTGACCGGTACCACCATCTTCACAAATTTTTGACCCGCGCCACTCAGGATCAGCCAAAGCACCAGCGCGTGCGTGCCGACCACAAAAGTTATTCCACTCAAGTGTTTCTTCGGGTCGCGCTGTCTCTGCGCCCACCCGGACATCACAATCGTACCTTCGGTTTCTGACCTGGCAGAACTCATGAACTCTTCTCCAACCTGTATTGCTTACAATCTGGCTTGCGCCGGGTAATAG
>JBCKPM010000155.1:0-2876 GCA_038901675.1 Usitatibacteraceae bacterium
CACCGGCACACAAATCACCGATGCCGGACTGCGCCGTCTTGAACATCTGACTGCGTTGCGTTGGCTTAACGTTTACAACACAAGCATCAGTGAATCCGGAATGGCTCAGCTTCGGCAAATATTGCCGAGGTGCCAAATCGAGCAATGAGTTTGATGAACGTCAATATGACGCCCGAAGAAATCGAACTCGCCAACAAGCTGGCCGAACTGGAGGTGCTTGAGACCACCCTTGTCCAGAAAGAGTTGGAGCTGGCTACGCTGTATGGCGAGGTGGCGGCATTCAACAGCCGCTATCTGCATAGCGTGGGTCGGCTATTCGCTGAGCTGGACGAAATCGAGCGCGAAATTGCCGAATTGCGGGCCGGGCTTAATCCGCAAGACCCTGCGGCAGTCAACGGCGCCAGCCAAGCACGACAACGGGCGCGTGAGTCGGCACGGGCGGTGGACAAGACCAGACAAGCAGCCGAAGAGTTCAAGCCAACCGATGAGCTAAAGCAGCTCTATCGCCAAGCAGTTCGGCGTTTTCATCCGGATCGCGTACTCGATGACGACGATCGCGTTCGGCGCAATGAAATTATGGCCAAGATCAATGTCGCGTATCAGAACAACGATCTGGCCGCGCTGCAACGCCTGCTAGAGGAAGTAGGACATCTGCCGGATGAAATCAAAGGCGAGGATGTGGCGGCCAAGCTGATACGCTCCATTCGGCGCACTGCGCAGATTAAGGCGCGCATGGTGGCGCTGGACGCCGAAACCGCAGGAATCAAATCCAGCGACATATATGCACTGAAGCTGAAGGTGGAGGACGAAGAGGCCGCAAGCGGCAATCCACTGGGTGTGCTTGCGCGCCAAGTAACTCAGAAAATTACGGAGGTTCGTCAAACTTTGGCTGCGATGCAAGCAGCGTAGCACCGGTAACCAGAAGGCTTTCGCAATGGCACAGAATGTTAAAGCCCGCTGGTGGAATCTTGCGGCCGCGTAGGGCAGAGACGATGCCGATATGGAGGGCATATGAACAAGACCAGGAGTAACGAGCCGGTGCCTGTGGATGTCGAGACTTCAAAAGACAAGGCCACGCGAAAGCGGCGGCCAAAGCAGGAACGGCTGTCTTCTCTAGACGTGGTGGAAAGGCATATCCGAGAAAGCAACCATGCCCCTGGCTTCGATTACCCCAACGCCATATTGAATCTTCGAAATCGCGAAGGTTACGCAGATGAAGATATTGCCGCAGCTTGTGAGGTGGCAAAAAGTGCCGTCGGGCACTGGCTTCGTGGTCGTATCCCTCGTCATGACCACGGCGAGCGGCTTTTCATCTTGTACTTCGAAACCTTCAAAGAAAGGCCGCCCACAAAAATGCCCAAATAATTGGGCGACAGCAACGGGAGGGTTGCGGGATGATCCAATTCATTCCATTCGGAAGGAGTTGGACAAGTGGAAGCAAACCGTATCGGGCGTCTGCCCGAAGTTCAAGCCTTTACTGGGCTGAGCCGCAGCACCATCTATGCTCGAATCCAAGACGGCTTACTTACGCTGCCCGTGCCTCTTGGCGGGCATTCCGTTGGTTGGCCGATAAGAGAGATAAGCGCGATCAACGAAGCACGAATCTCCGGCAGGACTGACAACGAAATTCGCGCCCTTGTCGTGCGGCTCGAGACAGAGCGAAGCGGCAAGCCAGCCACACCGCGACGCAAAGACGAGAAGCGGAAGGCAGCATGAGACACCCTCCGCCAAGAAAAGGGCCGGCATGGCAGCGTTACGCAGACCGGCCGCAATTGTTGCGGCAAGGGGCAGTGTGTTTGATTGTTGCCCTGCTGCATCTGGCGGGGGTGCGCTATGCGTGACGCTATCGACCAATTCCGCGACGCGATCCGATCCGCCGGATTGAGTTCGCCAGACACGATAGCCTCCAACGAAAACGGACTTCGCCTATATCGGCGGATTTTTGTCCGCAAGCAGAGCGACGGCAGGAAGTCGCTTAACCGGCAATCGCTGCCGACACCGCTGCAATATCTCACCGAGCGCGGACTATTCAAAGGCAAGGCGCGGAGTGAATAAGCGGCGATCTGCTGCCCGGCGCACAAAGGCGGCGCGAGTCCCCATAAATAAAAACGGCGCGAATGGTGTCGAGACCACCGCGCCGTCGAATCCAATCTACACGCCAGATAATACGCGCCCGACAAGTTTCAAGCAACGCACCAAACGGCTGATTTACGTTGCTGCCGTATGGGGTTTTCTTCCTGCTGCATTCGCATCCTGGCTGCTGCGGCGCTGCCGGTTGGAGGGCGCACCATGACCGCGCGCCTGTCGCTTTCAGTTCGCGTGATCTGGCACCACGGCAAAACGCCATGAGCGCCTATCGTGCCAGCACGTTAAAACGCATCCGGCGTAGACGCCTGGCTGAGAAACATCGTGGCTAAGCGCTTCAAAAAGGCCCCTGAAGCCGTCTCAGGGAGCTATTCGGCGGTGCCTCATGGGGTAATGGACGGCAACGCCTTCCAAGGCGCTGGGCACCCCGCACGCTCGCTGCTGTACGAGCTGATTCGCCAACTGTCAGGACGAAACAATGGTCATCTTCAACTGGCATCGCCCTGGCTTAAAAAACGCGGCTGGAATAGTGCCAACGTTGTTCAGCGTGCCAAAGGTGAATTGCTCGAACGAGGATTGATCGTGTTGACCCGACAGGGCGGGCTGAACAGTGGCCCCTGCCTGTATGGAGTGACCTGGCTACATATTTCAAACTTCGTTGGCCTAGACCTCCCGCCGCAGAGCTATCACCCCGGCCAGTGGCGATTGATGGACAAATTACCTGTCATAGAAAAACGCGAGCTGCGTTCCGCCTCACGGAGCGGTGCTGTTCCGTCTAACGGAGCGGCTGA
>JBCKPM010000156.1:0-2834 GCA_038901675.1 Usitatibacteraceae bacterium
GCCAGCAACTATCGAACTCGCCGGGATTGGTTTCGCTGCACGCGGCGCACGTTCTGGTCTCAGTGCTGGCGACGCGGGATTGATAATCTTCGATCACCGCCCGGGCATGCTGTTCTTGATGAATCTGCGCAATCCATACCTGTGGCTGACCCGCCGAGACGGGCACTAACCCCAACAGTGAGGTGGCGTTTTCGTTGAACACGTGCGCCGCGATGCCAGCTTGCTCCAGCAGATCGCGCAGCAAGTGGGCATCGGGAAGATTGACGGCGTTGTAGACGCGTTTCATGCGTTGATGATGCACCAACGCCGATCGAACGCGCAAGCAAATACTGAGCACAAAAACCCCTTGGCGTTGCTACCAGCGGCTGATCTGTTCTAAACGGGTTGGTGGAGCGCTTACAAATAATCGTGGTCTGTCCCCTATTGTTGTTATTGTCGAGAGACGGTTTGAATTACGGCACCAGAGTGAAGTTCTGCGTTGCACCCGCCGCGGAAATGTCCTTGCTGACTGACTGCGGCTGGTAGCCGGTCGCGGACGCTTGCATGGTGTATTTGCCTGCCACGGTAGTTTGTGTGGCAAGCACAATCGGCAGCGTCGCACTGTACTGGCCGAGCATCGGCGCACCAATGGGCAAGGTCAGCGTGTAGGCGCCGAGCGTTGCCGTCGAATCATCGGCGGCCACGAACTTCACCGTCACGATCGGGGCGGTACCGAAGGTTTGCTTCGCCGCCACATAGGCAACTTCAGTCGAACTTGTCGGATTCAAGACTGCCGTGCCACTGACGATGTTGGTGGCAGACAGGGGCAACGTGATCGGCGTGACGTTATTGCTAAGGGCAACGATGCTGGTGCTGCTCGCGACCGGCACTGCGGCAATGACTGCCGTGGCGCGGCCGTTTGCGGTGACAACGACATCGTAGTTTCCGGGCTCAAGACGAGCGAGGAAAAACTCGCCGGTTTGGGCGTTCGGCGCAGTGGATTGAACGATCGCACCGTTCTGCTGCGCCGTAACCATGACGCCGCCGCCGAGCAAGGCGAGATCGACAAAACCGTTTATGCCGTTCAGCACAAAGGGGATTACCTTGATCACGGGTTTCAGCGCATAGGTTCCGTTGCCACGCTTCACGACGGACTTGCAGGCGTCGAAATCCAGCAACAGGTCGACACGCTGTCCGGATGCCACGACGAACTCGTGGACCAGCTTGATCCCGCTTTGCACCGCGCTTGGGGTAACGAGCGCGGTCTCAACCCCGCCCGAAGGGACAACCGAGTTCACGAGGCCCGCTGCGGTGTTCGGATCCAGCACCAGGCGCAGTTGCGTGTAACGCCCTGCGGCCAGCGGCGTCTCGCCAAGCTTGTCGAGCACGCCGTTGGTCAGGTTGAGCAAATTGATTTTCCGCGCGGGGTTCAGCGTAATATCGGTCCAGCCGCCGTCGGTGTCGGAGGCCGAACCGCTTTGGTGCACCCGCACTTTGAGAACCGTCACGTTCACCGCGTCAAAGCCGCAGGCTGGCGCATCGGTCAGGGAAACGCCGAGGGTACCCGGCGCGGCGTCGCTGCTACCACCCCCACCGCCGCCGCATCCGGCTACAAGCACCGCCAATAGCGATGCCATCAGCCACGTCAGTAATTTGGGCTTGGAACAATTGCCGAACCTTTTCATTTTCTTTCCCTCTCAGAGTGAGCGCGAACGGCGTTAGCGAGAACCATGGGTGGAGAACCGATGTACAGCCGCATGACACGCACAATGTCGCACTGGCGAAAGTTGAAGTCAATGCCATTGCGCGGGGCGATGAAAAAATACCGACCCTCGCCGTCGTCAGTAGACGACAAACTGACATGAGCGAAATCAAAGGGGGTTATTTGTTTGGCCGCACTCGCCGTAACTCACCTTCGCATCCTTCGAATTGGTTCTCGCAGTTATCATAAACGCCTCCTAAGATCGCTTACTGACGGTGATTTTGAAGGACTGTTTGCAAAACAAATAACCCTGACCCCTTTGATTCTTTGATTACGATTAATCGACGCGAGTGGAAGGATGTTCGCAAAGATTAGTCACCTTATTGTCTCGCCATTCATACTTCGCTCCGCTGCCCGCGCACTGCGTCAATGCCCACGGCTTCAACCTGCGTAATCTAAGGGGTCAGCGTGATTTGTTTTGCTACACGCCGAAAACAAATCACCCTGACCCGTTTGATTTGTTTGATTTCTTGTCGAAAGCCTTCCGCCATACCTCCCGCCCCAGAGAAGAGGTCGATCACGGTCGGAGCCGAGGTCAATAATTGTGATTCTTGTTTCATTCCAAAAACATTTCCATGATGGTGACAAGTTTAATGTCGATTACTTTGCAAGTTCAGGAGACACGTCGGCGTGGCAACCAACGCGAACTGGTGGATGTTTCATTGCGTTCTTTACGATTTTCTGCTTGACCGCCAGCTCTAGGTCAATTTCTGAGTGATCTGCTATTTGCAGCAAATAAAGCAATACATCAGCCACTTCGTCCGCGATTTGGCATTTAATCTTGGCGTCCTTGTGTGCTGACTGAGACTCTTCGGCTGTCATCCATTGGAAAATCTCGGCTAATTCGGCGGCTTCAACCATCAGTGCTGTCGTGAGATTCTTTTGGGTGTGAAAGGTCTGCCAATCCCGCACTGCTGCAAAGTTTCGTAAGGTTGCTTGTAAGGCTTTGGTGTCCATTCTCATTCCAGCGTTGGTTGGCGCTGCCACCGGGAGCATTCCCGGTAACCGCTTGTTGCTCCGACCCTGTGAAGTATGACCAAGTTTGAGGGGCACTCTCAGAGTGGATGGCGAAAATACTTATGACTTCAACGAG
>JBCKPM010000157.1:0-2825 GCA_038901675.1 Usitatibacteraceae bacterium
AATGAAGTGAGGGATCTCATCCATCCGCGCTTGGGAAGCGTTGACCGAATGAGATTTCTCGCTGCAACAAGCGCAGCTCGAAATGACAAATATGATTTTGGTGGCTATCCATGAAGCTGTGCGGATTTGATGTTGGGCTGAATAAACCGCTGTTTCTAATAGCGGGCCCCTGCGTTATCGAGTCGATGCAACTGCAAATGGACGTCGCAGGTCAGCTCAAGGAAATGACAACGGCGCTCGGCATCCCGTTCATCTTCAAGTCGAGCTACGACAAAGCCAACCGTTCGTCGGGCAAAACCTTTCGCGGCCCCGGCATCGATGAGGGATTGCGCATACTGGCCGAGGTTAGAAAACAACTGGGTGTGCCGGTGCTGACGGATGTGCATACCGAAGCGGATATTGCTGTGGTCGCCTCGGTGGTCGACGTATTGCAGACGCCGGCATTTTTGTGTCGTCAGACCGATTTCATTCACGCCGTCGCGCGCGCTGGCAAGCCGGTCAATATCAAGAAAGGCCAGTTTCTCGCACCGACCGATATGAAGAATGTCGTCGACAAGGCACGTGACGCAAGCGGTGTGGACAACATCATGGTGTGCGAACGCGGCGCCTCGTTCGGCTACAACAATTTGGTATCCGACATGCGTTCACTCGCGATCATGCGCAATACCGGTTGTCCGGTGGTGTTCGATGCGACACACTCAGTGCAACTTCCCGGTGGACAAGGCTCGAGTTCTGGTGGTCAGCGTGAGTTCGTGCCGGTACTGGCACGCGCGGCGGTGGCGACCGGTGTGGCGGGTGTATTCATGGAAACGCATCCCGACCCAGCCAAGGCGTTGTCCGACGGCCCGAATGCGTGGCCGCTGCATATGATGAAAGAATTGCTGTACGTGATGAAAGAAATTGATGCGCTGGTTAAGCAGCGTGGTTTTGCCGAACAGAAATTGATGTGATTGATAAAGTTGTCATTCCGAACGCAGTGAGGAATCTCATCCGTTCGAGAATGTAAACGCAGATGAACGCAGATAAACGCAAAACTGATTGAACCCTTTTGTATCCACAGATGAACGCAGATAAACACAGATACGGTCAAAGGCAAATGCATCGCTAGGTTTTATCTGTGTTTATCTGTGTCCATCTGTGGAAAACGCCTTTGACTTTATCCGCGTTCATCTGCGGTGATCTGCGGTTTCAATTGTCTTTAGAGATTTGAGATTAGAAATTAGAAATTAGAAAGAAAGTAGACAATGACCGCAATCGTTGACGTAATCGCAAGAGAAATTCTCGACTCGCGTGGCTATCCGACCGTCGAGTGTGATGTGCTGCTCGAGTCCGGCGTCATCGGTCGTGCCGCGGTGCCGTCTGGTGCATCGACCGGCTCGCGCGAAGCCGTCGAGCTGCGCGACAAAGATCCGCATCGGTACCTGGGTAAGGGCGTGCTGAAAGCCGTCGAACACGTCAACACTGAAATCTGTGAAGCCATCATTGGCCTCGACGCTTCCGAGCAATCGTTCATTGATCGCACCATGATTGAGCTCGATGGCACTGAAGGCAAGTCGCGGCTGGGCGCAAATTCGATTCTGGCGGTCTCGCTCGCGTGTGCCAAAGCCGCGGCAGACGAATCCGGGCTGTCGCTGTATCGCTACCTCGGTGGTGCGGCACCGATGCAAATGCCGGTGCCGATGATGAACATCATCAATGGCGGTGCGCACGCCGACAATCCACTCGACATACAGGAGTTCATGATTATTCCCGCCGGGTTGCCGACGTTTCGGGAAGCGTTGCGCGCCGGGGTTGAAGTGTTTCATACACTCAAGAAAATCCTGCACGCCGAAGGCCACAACACAAACGTTGGTGACGAGGGCGGCTTCGCACCAAACTTGCCGAACAATGAATCGGCGATTCAATACGCAGTCAAGGCGATTGAAGAGGCCGGCTACATTCCGGGGCAAGACATCCTGATTGGATTGGACTGTGCGGCAAGTGAATTCTACAAAGACGGCAAGTATCGCTTCGAAGCGGAAAAGCTCTCGTTCTCCTCCGCGCAGTTCATCGACATATTGGCCACCTGGTGCGACAAGTACCCGATTGTGTCAGTCGAAGATGGCATGGCCGAGAACGATTGGGACGGCTGGGTGCTGCTGACGGAAAAACTCGGCAAGAAAGTGCAACTGGTGGGCGATGATTTGTTTGTGACCAACACCAAAATATTGCGCGAGGGCATCCAGCGCGGCGTCGCCAATTCGATTTTGATTAAAGTGAATCAGATCGGCACGTTGTCGGAAACGTTCGCTGCGATTGAGATGGCCAAGCGTGCCAATTACACGGCGGTGATTTCACATCGTTCCGGTGAAACCGAAGACACCACCATCGCCGATATTGCAGTCGCCACCAACGCGATGCAAATCAAGACCGGTTCCGCGTCGCGCTCGGATCGTATGGCGAAATACAACCAGTTGCTGCGCATCGAAGAAGAGTTGGGCGATGCCGCGAGCTATCCCGGCAAGTCGGCGTATTACAACTTGCGATAAGGGGCGAGACGTGAGGAGCGAGGCGAATCAAGCATGAGATTTCTTCCGCACACGCTGATCGTTCTCATCATTGCGATCCAGTATCCCCTGTGGATTGGCAAAGGCAGTTGGTTGCGCGTGTGGGATGTGAACAAACAACTCACGGAACAAAAAAACAAGAACACCAAGCTCGCCCAGCGCAATGCGGGGCTTGATGCTGATGTACGTGATCTGAAGGAGGGGCTCGTCGCGGTGGAAGAGCGCGCGCGCGTCGAACTTGGGATGATCAAGCCGAATGAAACGTACTACCACGTGCTC
>JBCKPM010000158.1:0-2800 GCA_038901675.1 Usitatibacteraceae bacterium
CCGAGTAGCGCGGCTTCGACTTCAGACGTCGAATAGTCAGCCAGCGATAGGCCGCGCACAGACGCGTCAATCAGGCGCTTCAAGGCGTCAACGTCTTTGAGGGTCGCGCGTCTGAGCCGGTATTGCGCGCTATCGATGGATGTAGTTTTCGAGTTGGGCGATGGTGAATTCATGTTCAGCGATGATGTCGTTCATCAAATCGCGAATCGATATCATGCCGACCACGCGCCCGTGATCGAGCACCGGAAGATGGCGAATGTTTTTCTCCGACATCAGTGCCATGCATTCACCGGTGTGCTGAGTCAGCGTGACGAACAACACCGGGGACGTCATGACGTCCGCGACCAACGTTTCGCGCGAATTGCGTCCGTGAATGGCAATTTTTCGCGTGTAGTCACGTTCGGAAAAAATCCCCACCAGTTTGTCGCCCTCCATCACCATCATCGCGCCGACACCTTTTTCGGCAAGCTTGGTAATGGCTTCGAATACGGTGGCATTCGGCGTGACGGAATAAATTTCAGCGGAGGGGCGTTGTTTTAACAGTTCTGCGACAGATTTCATGGCGCTCCCTCATGGCGAGTGGATCAGCGGATAGGTTACTGCAAACTGACGCCCCGTGCTCAACGCCGCGACGCTATTACATGTTGGGATAGTTCGGCCCGCCGCCGCCCTCAGGTGTGACCCAGACGATGTTTTGCGTCGGATCCTTGATGTCGCAGGTTTTGCAGTGCACACAGTTTTGCGCGTTAATCTGCAAGCGCTTGCCGCCTTCCGGCGTTTCGACGAACTCATAGACCCCCGCCGGGCAGTAGCGCGCCTCGGGGCCAGCATAGCGCGCTAGATTGGTGTTGACCGGAACGCTCGCGTCCTTAAGCGTTAGATGCGCGGGCTGGTCTTCTTCGTGATTGGTGTTGGAGATGAACACCGACGACAGGCAATCGAACGTCAGTATGCCGTCGGGCTTGGGATAGTGAATCGGCTTGGCATCGGCTGCGTTCAGCAGCGTTTCGTGATCAGCGTGTTGGTGGTGCAGCGTCCACGGTGCCTTGCCACCAAACACCACCTGATCGATGCCGACCATCAGGGTGCCGGTGTAGAGGCTCTTGGACATGAATGGCTTGAAGTTGCGCGCGCGGTGCAGTTCATCGTGCAGCCAACTGTCGGTGAACGCTGCTGAGTACGCCGTCAGTTCATCGGCCGCACGGCCCGCACGCAACGCATTGAACGCCGCTTCTGCGGCCAGCATGCCTGATTTCATCGCCGCGTGGCTACCCTTGATGCGCGCGGCGTTCAAAAACCCTGCGTCATCGCCGACCAATACGCCGCCGGGGAAAGTGAGTTTGGGAAGTGATTGCAGCCCACCCGCCGTGATGGCGCGTGCACCATACGCGACGCGCTTGCCGCCTTCGAACACCGCGCGAATCGCGGCGTGGGTTTTGTAGCGCTGAAATTCTTCGAAAGGCGAGAGGTAGGGATTGGTGTAGGCCAATCCCACCACGAACCCCACCGACACCAGATTGTTTTCCATGTGATACAGGTACGAGCCGCCGTAGGTGCTGGTGTCGAGCGGCCAGCCGGCCGTGTGGATCGCCAGTCCGGGTTGGTGCTGGTCGGGTTTGACCTCCCACAACTCTTTGAGGCCGATGCCATACACCTGCGGATCGCGCCCCGCGTTGAGATTGAAGCGCGCTTGCAATTGCTTGCCCAAGTGGCCGCGACAACCCTCGGCAAAGAACGTGTATTTGGCGTGGAGTTCCATGCCGCGCGCGAAGCGAGCCGTTGCTTCACCATGCTTGCCCACGCCCATGTCGCCGGTGGCCACGCCTTTAACCGCGCCCTCGTCGGTGAACAGCACTTCGGCTGCCGCAAAGCCCGGATAAATCTCCACGCCAAGTTCCTCGGCCTTGCTGCCCAGCCAGCGACACACATTGGCCAACGACACGACATAGTTGCCGTGATTTTTAAAACACGCAGGCAGCATCCAATTGGGGACCTTGGTGGCCGACGATGGCGACAAGAACATGAAACGATCTTCAGTCACCGCCTGATTGAGCGGCGCGCCGAGTGTCTTCCAGTCTTCGAACAGCTCCGTGAAAGCGCGCGGATCCATCACCGCACCGGAAAGGATATGTGCGCCGACTTCCGAGCCTTTTTCGACCACACACACGGTCACGTCGTGACTGGCCGCTGCCGCCTGTTGCTTGAGCCGAATCGCTGCGGCGAGGCCGGCCGGGCCGGCACCGACAATGACAACGTCATACTCCATGGCTTCGCGTGGCGCGAGTGCAGACATATCACTTCCCGTAGCGGTTTCGACAGGCCAGTATTATAGAGGCCACGATTTTGGGCGATGCACTCGCCAGAGGAGATTCGCTGTGTTGACACATGTATCGTGGGGCGGATTTGTTGCCGTCGGACTCAGTTCCGTGCTTAGACTGTAGTGCAGATAACGGATGCGCTCGCGTAGCTGGTCGAGCAAGCGCGTTGCAACCAAATCAGGGAGGTGTTTTTTGTGCCGTTTGTTATTACTGTACATAAATACAGCATAATGCTGAAATGCGACGCCAGTCAAGGCTTTCCAGCTTTTTTATTGGCCATGTTATGCGGCGGTCGGACATGTTATGCGGCGTTTTTGCCGCATAAATCTAGTTAGACACTTCTCCTCTGGGGGCTCATCTCAATGCGCAAAATATTCTTACTCGCTGTTGTGTTGTGTTTTCCGGTAGTTGGAATTGCACAATCTACTGGTTCAACAAGGCTTCAGTGCGATGGGACTTATAGCAACTACACGTCATCTGAG
>JBCKPM010000159.1:0-2792 GCA_038901675.1 Usitatibacteraceae bacterium
TGCCGATTTCCCTTGGCATTCCCGCGGCAACGCTCGGTGGCGGTGGTGCGGGTGGTGGGTCGCATTCACCGGGTGAGTGGTTCTCGCCTGCGGGCGGCTATACCGGGCCGCAGACGATTTTGTTGACGGTGTTGGGGTTGGCGGGGGTTAACGGGGAGACGGAGGCGTTGTTGCCGAAGCGAGGGGCGGTGGCACGTTAGAATAATTCGCAAACACTAGGCGGGGCGCGGTGTTTGCGGCATTTTTGGCTGGAACGGCAGGCGGGGCGGGGAGTTTCATAAAATAATTAACCCCTTTGCTTGCGGTAGTGATTCTCGTAGGAAAGTAGCGCGATCATTTGTAGTCACTTCCCGAGATCAGTTGCTGCCTCGACGTCGATATTTTTTCTTCAGCCAATCGAGCACCGCGAGTTGATCGACGACGGACGCGCGCCGCAGTTCGCGAAGCAGCTGCGTTGCATTCATATGCGGCGGTAGCGTCGCAGTCGCAAATCCCTCGTCGCAATCCGGGCAAAGCGCTCTCAGATCAGCGACGTCGATAAACGCCTGAGGTCCATTTCTGACAATAAAGCCCACGCGCATGGATTCACCGGGCTCCAAGTCAGCGATGCACGTGCCGCAGGCTTGGCACGTCCACTTATCCCGAACAAGTACGGCTTGCGAGTTCGTCTGCGGCACACGTTGACTATTCATCGTCCTCTCGCTCATCAGGTGCCTGTCCCAATCGCCGCTCGGCGAGCCACTGCAGCCGCTTCGCCTGCGTCAGTAGCGTCCGACGGATACCGAGCCCGACTTTTCTTTCGCTGATGCCCTTCGCGAGCGCCGCAAGCGTTTGCGCGCGACGAGCGATGCGAGTGTCAGGGTGATCGCGCAGCGCCATCACTTTTTCAGATGCCACCTTGCGTTCCATAAACTCAGGTACCGCCACTGTTATCCTCGGCGTCGGCGGGCTCTTCTCGTTGAGCACCGCTTTAAATGCTGACTGCGCAAGCAGCGCGTGAAACACGGAGAACTCAAGCGCGTCGAGATGATCGACCGCATCGCGGTAACCGGGCTTCTTGCGATGGATGCCTTGGAATTGCGGCAGTGGATAGACTCTCACCGTGCACACCTCATATGGATCGAGAATGTTCTTTGCCACAGCGTCAGTGCGCCGACCGGTGAGATGACGACGAATGCGGGTGGAGAGACTTTCCTTGGTTTGACCGACGTATATCGGCTCGTCATCGTAATCGAAAAACGCATACACACCCCACTGCACAGCACCGATACGCTTGCCCGCATCGCTTTTGGCACCTTCGACAACCACAATCGTCTGGCGGCTTGAGCCACCGGTCGGTGTACGTAAGCACCCCGATATGCCATCGAAACGAACCTCCGCCCGCTGCACCCCATCGCGCGTACGGCGGTAGATCGCACCGACCTTCAACTGCCCCGCAGCTTGCGCGGCGACGAGTTTGCGACGATGAAGTGGTGTCATCATTTGCAAAATATGTGCGGTCTCCTCTGCGGAGTGCCACGCCACGCCCTGCGGCTCATGCTCGATCAGGTCGTCAAGCGTATTCCCGCGGGCGACCGGCATTGCGACGCTCCACCAAGCCCACGCCTGCTTCGTTTGCACAGGCAGGCGATGGTACGCTTTGATGAGCGCCGCCGGGTGCCACGCGGAACTTGGCCCATCCGCCATCAGCGTCTCGGGCAATTGCACGGTGGCATCGACACCGACGATAAAAAGCCGTGGCCGCGACTGTGGCACAAAATGAATCGCATCGATCACCATTGCGCCGACACGATATCCTTCAGCCACCACGGCGCTAATAATGGTCTCGAAGTCGTCGCCAGCGCGCGAAGTCAGCGCACCATAGACATTCTCAAGCACCACCATTCGCGGCTTGCGGCCGAGCCTGTTCAACTGCTGCATCAGACCCCAGAATCCCCAGAAAGCGCCTGATCGCTCGCCCTCGAGACCGGCCCCCGCGCCCGCGAGGGACAAGTCTTGGCAGGGAAACGAACCCCACGCAAGATCGACCTGTGCAGGCAAATCATCGGCTGTGACGCAATAAACATCGTCCACCCTGAGGTGGGCGTCACCCCAGTTTGACGCGTAGGCCGCGGCCTTCTTTTCGCAGATGTCATTGGCGAAAGTGCAACGCCAGCCCTCACCCAACCCCGCGCGCGCCATTCCGCCGCCAGCGAAGAATTCGTAGAAAGTCTTGATTGAACTCGTCATATTGGATCTCATTGGTCGCGGCGCGAATGCGCATCAATGACGGGAAATATACTGTACAAATATATAGATTTCCAGCACATTTTCAAATAGTAGAAGTCCTTATTCGGCGGGCGTTTCCAAGGCGTTTTGGCTGGAACGGCAGGCGGGGCGGGGAGTTTCAAAAAACAATTAACGCTGCCCCCTTTGATTGCGCGATGGCGGCCACAAACGCTTCAACGCTTCTTCACACTATGGGTTGCCGCTATCGCTGCGGCCCGTGCGTGCAACGAAACGGCGAAGTGGCGGATGCCTAACTCGGGATTGGGTTCGTCGAATTTGCCCTTCAAACCATCGACACCGTTGGACGTAATGAAACAAGCCGCATCGTACTGCCGCTCGCGCACCAAGCGCTCGCAAACTAGCTCGTAGCGCTTGGCGTAACTTCGCCGCTGAAACTCTTCGTCAACTTCAAACGATGTGAGTTGAATTTGCTTGGTCGCTCGTAGCGACTTCTCATTGCCTTCAAGCATGAAAAGGTACCCCAGCCACGGCCGCGCTGATGGCGCGTACATGCCTTTCGCATA
>JBCKPM010000160.1:0-2760 GCA_038901675.1 Usitatibacteraceae bacterium
TCAGGGTCAATTGTTTTGCTGAATGCCGAGAATAAATCACCCTGGTCGATAGATCCCCAATTACGCGCCCAATTACGCGTGCAATATTCCGGCTTGCTGATCGACGATGTCAACACGTGGCAGGCTAATGGCTATAAATGAGAAAGCGGCCTCACCGGCCGCTCGCTACAATGAGGCAACTATCGCCGAAAGGAAGCATGAGTATGCGACTCCCCACGAATCATCCGTAGCGATATTTGCTGAGTAACGAAATCCACGGGTCTTGTAAAGGGGTCACATCTTGGTTGCGGCTTGGCAATGTCGCACAATCTAGCGGGTGAAACTCCCGCCTTGGTAAGCGCTAGCCACGCGCCAAGTATCTAGCCTTGCAGGTTGTCCAGTAATGGGTCGCTTGATGCGTAGGCAAGAAAGCAGGCGAGGCGCAATGGTAACGGGTAAAGCCGACCGTGAAGGTTGTAGTCCCGGTTGCGGCTTGGCAATGTCGCACAATCGAGCGGGTGAGAATCCCGCCTTGGTAACCGTTAGCCACGGGCCAAGTATCTAGCCTTGCAGGCTGTCCAGTAATGGGCCGCTTGATGCGTAGGCAAGAAAGCAGGCGAGGCGCAATGGTAACGGGTAATGCCGACCGTGAAGGAATTAGTCCCGAAATCAACCTTATTGGAGGTGGCCGATGGTCTCGAGACACCAGCAGGCAACAGCAGGCACGGCGTGAAGTTGAAAGGGCAAGCCGTGCCAGCCCACCCGGGATCTTAGACCGTATCGAGCTTGACACAACGATGGTGCGGTAACCAAGGAGATCCGATAATCGGCGCGGAACAATGCGCACCCTCCGACAAGTCTAAACAACGAGGGAGAGGGCGGAGATTGCCGGAAGTCGGAGGCACCCATAGTAGCGATGAACGCGGGTAATGCTGCGGGAGCGAAGGGGCGCCGGTTTGAGATAGTGAATAGGGGACACATGCCCCGACACCGAGCGGACTATGTGCATGACCACACAACTTATTCACTTCACACCGTGGACAATGTATCCCAGTCCATTGTGAATGACTCAAGCTGGGAGCCGGATGGTGTAACACTCCAAGTCCGGTTCTGCGAGGGCGGCGCGTCGTATCAGATTACCGAGATACGCGCCGCTACTCTCCTATTACGATATTTTTTCTAGGTGGGGATACATCATAATACAAGACGTGACCCCAAGTAGTTAGGGAGCCAATGAACGACGCCGATATCAAAGCCCAGAAGGCCGTGGAGTTCTACGCAGCCAGTGTGAATGCTTGGTATGCGTCTGCACTCGAGCACGACAAAAGCATCTTCGCTTTAGCCGGCGGAGGCATTGCGATTCTGGTAACCCTGCTCACCACGGTCGGGTTCTCTACGTGGGTAACATTGGCTCTCTTCGCTGTAGCAATTGCGTCCTTCCTCATAACGCTTGTCGCGTTGCTTACGATATTCCGCAAGAATCAAGCGTACATAGAGGCGACTCTCGCCAAGGGTCAGCCGCACAACGACCCCAACTTACGGCGACTCGATCTCGTGGCACTGGTAACCTTCGGAATTGGCGTTCTCTTCGCCTCAGCAGTAGGCATCTCGGCAGCATTTGACTCGTCCACCACCAAGCGAACTGAAAAGGAGAAAACCATGGCTACCCAAGGCAAGAACCAACAAACCCAACCAATTCCACTCCGCGAAAGCGTCAACGGAGCCGGAAGACTCCAGCCCGACCTGACCAAGAGCTTTCACGGAGCCGGTAACCTTCAGACGACCGCGTCTGCTCCTGTAGCGGCACCGGCCGCGTCAGTTCTGGTAGCTGCACCGGCGGCGGCAACCCCAACTGCTCCCGCAACGGCACCTGCTCCTGCGTCCAATGCATCGAAGACAGCTCCCTAACCCGCGCCTCGAGGGAACCGCCGAGAAGCTGCGCTTCTCGGTTCCCCCATCGGCTTCGCCGCCGGGCGGCCCCTCAAGCTAAACGTTGAACCACTTCCTAACCCATCAACCCGTAATACACCCGCGTGTCGTATTCAAACGCCACCTTGCCGTTGACTTGGCATGCATCAAAAATTTCCTTCGCCCGTTTGGCGAGTGGCGCGTAATTAGGATGATGCTTCGGCGGCACGTAGGACGATGAATGTAGCCGCCCCATCAGCCCGTCCAAATCAAAGGTTTGAAAATTGTCGAATGCGGCTTCAAAAAATGTGCCGCCAAAAAATGGCGTGAGCACCTCAGCGTTTTGCACGTTCTTGTGATCAATCTCTTTGTAGTCGGTGGCGTAGGTTTGCAAGAGGTCTTCATAGTCGCGCAGAAATGGTGTCGCGTCGACGCGCCGATCATTCCAGATCAGCACCACATATCCCTCTGGTTTCAGGACGCGCTGAAATTCCGCGCGCGTCGTTGTGCGATCAAACCAGTGAAACGCTTGTCCCGCCAATATGAAATCCATCGAGCACGCGGGAAGTTGGGTCGCCTCTGCCGTGCCGTCCAGACTGGTGAAGCGCGCGTAGTCCGCAAGATGGGCGTCCCCGGCTTCGCGCATTTCCTTGTTCGGCTCGATGCCGACGACCGGGTTGCCATTGTCGAGAAATATTTCGGCGAGCATACCGGTACCTGAACCGATGTCGGCAATCACACTCTCGGGCGTCAATCCGCATTTGGCCGCGAGCAAGTCGATAATTTCAATCGGATAGTGCGGCCGGTAACGGATGTAGTCGCTGACGCGGTCGGAGAATCGCGTGGTGGCGTTGGCGCTGGGTTTAGATTGGG
>JBCKPM010000161.1:0-2745 GCA_038901675.1 Usitatibacteraceae bacterium
CAGCGGCCAAGGCGCTACGCCCAGAGATAGACATCGTCGGCGTCGAGGCGACGCGTTATCCGTCCATGCACGCCGCGGTCAAGGGCGCGGCGGCGAATTTTGGTGCCTCGACCATCGCCGAGGGGATTGCCGTCAAAGAGCCGGGCAAGTTGACGCGCGCGATTGTCGAAAAACTGGTGAGCGACATCGTGTTGGTCGACGAAGGCGATATTGAGCAAGCCATCGTCATGTTGCTCGAAATTGAAAAAACCGTGGTCGAAGGCGCGGGCGCGGTGTCGCTCGCTGCATTGATGCGCCATCGCGATCGCTTTGTCGGTCGCAAAGTAGGCCTCGTGTTGTGTGGCGGCAATATCGATCCGCTAATGCTCGCTGAAATCATCCAGCGCGGCATGGTGAGATCCGGTCGGCTCGCTCGCATCAAGGTTGAGTTGCGCGACCTGCCCGGCGCGCTGGCGAAAATTACCAGCGTGATTGCCGAGTCAAACGCGAATATTGAAGAAGTGCATCACCAGCGCGCATTCACCAATCTGCCGGTGCAAAGTGCCGAGGTTGAGTTCGTGCTCAAGACGCGCAATGCCGCGCACATCGACGAGATAGTTGGCAAGCTGGCATTGGTCGGTTTTCGTGCTCGTGCGCTCAACCACGAAGCGTGAAAAGTTGCCAACCGCGGGATGCCAACCGCGGGATTGCCAGTGTTGGCGTTCGGGCGTAGCATCGGTCGGTCATCAAATCGTGCGAACCAAGGGAAAAATTATGAACAAAGTGCTTGCAGTAGTGTGTTTCATAGCCGCCACTACCTCCAGCGTGGAAGTTCTAGCGGCAGACGCCAAGGCAATGCCGGGTGGCTTGTGGCAGATCACCACCAAGATGGAGATGCCCGGCATGCCACCGGAAATGGCGTCCAAGATGCCGGGGGGTATGACCATGACGCACTGCGTGAAGCCGGGCGAGCGAAAGTGGAATGAACAGCGCGCTGCAGATCATGGCGAACGCAAATGTGACCCGGTTGAAACCAAAACCGATGGCAACAAAGTTTCTTGGAAACTCAAGTGCGCGGATGGCACCAGTGGCGAAGGCACGGTGACGCATAACGGCAAGGACGCCTACACCATGAACATGACCATGAAGAGCGCGCGTGGCAGCATGACCATGAAGACCGAGGGCAAAAAGATTGCCGAGACTTGCGAAAAAGGGCAGAAGTAGTCCAACGCGGACGGAGCAGCCTTAGTATCCGCAACGAAAAAACGGGAGCCGAGGCTCCCGTTTTTTTTGGATCTGCATCAAGACTCGATGTTATTGAGATCCGCCGACAGCTGAACGTTGCTTCGCTGGGCCCGTTAATTCGACATGCAGCATGATGGCGAATGGCACCCAACCCAGCCACATCACAAGATCAATGAGATGCATGGTCATCGGTGCACCGCCGTTAGGGAAGTATCGCGCCATGGTGTACTCCTCGAGGTAGTAGAACACAGCCAGCCACACCAGCAGAAATACCAGGCAAACCGGCAACGATGGGACGCGATGGCGCAGACGCCGCAGCAACGGCACCGAAAGGATGATACCGATGCCGAATGCGTAGAGCGTGATCTTCCAGCCAAGATGCTCGGCGAAAAATACCGACAGCATGCCTTCCGAGGCGATCATCTTGGCTGCGGTAGCTCCCAGCACAGCGGCACCGATGTAGATGATCGATGGAAACCGCTCGATCCATTTCAGGATCAACGTGCTACCGAACATGACGATCGGTATGCTGATCAGGAGCCCTAGCACGACCAGCAAGAAACTGCCGTGCGCGGCTCCGGCCACGGCCAGTACGTTGTCCACGCCCATGATGGCGTCGGCAACGATGATGGTTTGAATGGCGGAACGAAAGCTGGTTGAGGCGACGACGTTCTCATGCCCGACACCGCCGCCCTCCTCTACCATGTGGTACGCGATCCACAGCAGCGCAAGACCACCCACGAGCAGAAAGCCCGGTATCATCAGTAGCCAGACGACGCCCATGGTGAATACCGCGCGCACGGCGACAGCGCCGACGGCACCCCACAACACGGCCTTCTTCTGCAGCTCTGGCGGCAGCCTGCGCGCAGCGAGTCCGATGACGATGGCGTTGTCACCGGCCAACACCAGATCGATGATGATGATGGTGAGTAACGCCGTCAGGAATTGCAGGGACAGAATTTCCATTGAATCCTTCAGTCAGTTGAGAAACAAACGCGCTTTCCGGAACAGGCAAAGGCGCTTGGCTCAAGCAAAATGGAATGACCACGGAACATCACCAAGGAACCTCGACCTGCTGGTCAAGGTCTTGCTCACGCAATCTGAAATTGCGCCCGCATAACCGGGAATATCCTGAACTGCTGGAAATTCCGTATTGACGATTATGCGGAGGAAAACTTGGCGGCTTCCCCGAGCTACTCCCCTTGGGGCAATGACAAGATATCACGAATGGGACGCTGCATTGCGGCGTCGCCGTTATGGGCTAGCCGGATGCCAACGCCAGTAGCGTTCTGGTCGAAACGGGAACATCCACGCCCGGGGAGACGGCGCTGCCATATTTTTTCCATAACGCGACAGCGCCGCTGCGCCCGCCACTCGCTAGATGGGCCGCCATGCCGACATTCAACAGATACGACTTGTCTTCGCTGGTAATCGGGCTCGTTGGCTCAAGGATGGCGGTTGCGAGCGGACTAATCTGTTCCGCATCCCGTTCAGAGACGGCTCTAAAGAGGGCAAGCCAAA
>JBCKPM010000162.1:0-2707 GCA_038901675.1 Usitatibacteraceae bacterium
TCGGTTACCTGAAAGCAATCCATGTCGTTTCTTGCCCTCGGCTTGTCCGAGAAAATTGTGCGTGCCGTCACCGAACACGGCTACACCACGCCTACTCCCATTCAATTGCAAGCCATTCCCGCCGTATTGAACGGTGGCGATTTGCTCGCCGGTGCGCAAACCGGCACCGGTAAAACTGCCGGTTTCACGTTGCCGATTCTGCAACGCCTGATGTCGGCACCCTCCCCCGCGGCCAAAGCTGGTCGCTCACCGATTCGCGCACTGGTGTTGACGCCAACGCGTGAACTCGCGGCGCAGGTTGAAGAAAGCGTCACCACCTACGGCAAATACACAGGCCTCAAATCGATGGCGATGTTTGGTGGCGTCAGCATCAATCCGCAAATCGGACAATTGCGCCGCGGCGTCGATATTTTGGTCGCCACACCGGGGCGTTTGCTCGATCATCAGCAACAGCGCACGGTGGATTTGTCACACGTCGAAATTCTGGTGCTCGACGAAGCCGACCGCATGCTCGACATGGGCTTTATTCACGACATCAAACGCGTGCTGGCATTGCTGCCCAAGCAACGTCAGAACCTGCTGTTCTCAGCGACTTTCTCCGACGAAATCAAACGCCTTGCCGACACCCTGTTGAACAAACCGGCGTTGATCGAAGCGGAACGGCACAATTCAACGGTCGAAATCATCGTACAAAAAGTGCACCCGGTAGATCGTGACAAGAAGCGCGAATTGCTCACGCATCTGATTAAGCAAAACAATTGGCATCAGGTATTGGTCTTCACCCGCACCAAACACGGCGCCAATCGACTCGCCGAGCAACTCAACAAATCCGGCATCACCGCGTTGGCGATTCACGGCAACAAGAGCCAAGGTGCGCGCACCCGTGCGTTGGCTGAATTCAAGACCGGCGATCTTGCGGTATTAGTGGCGACCGACATCGCGGCACGCGGTATCGACATCGATCAGCTGCCGCACGTAGTGAATTTTGAAATTCCCAACGTGCCAGAAGACTACGTGCACCGCATCGGTCGCACCGGTCGCGCCGGTGCCACGGGTGAGGCGATTTCGCTGGTTTGCGTCGATGAAAAGAAGATGTTCAACGACATTGAGCGCCTCATCAAGCGCGATGTCGAAGTGGTGGTCATTCCAGGTTTCGAGCCGGATCCGAGCCAGCGCGCGCAGCCGATACAGTTGCGCTCAGCAGGACACCAGCCGGGACGCGGTCAATCACGTGGTGGCGGTGGTGGTGGGCGCAGTAAACCGTCGGGTGCGAAGCCCGCCGGCACCCCTAAATCGGTACCGCGTGGCGGTCGAGGCGGTGCGCCACGCGGAACGGGTGGCAGTGGCAACACGGGCGGGCAGCGAACGCGTAGCCGCTAGCCTGCGCTGAATCAAACAAATTCTGGCGCGACCGTGATAGCGTGACGGCCTGCCAACGCGGCGCAACCGTGGCTCGGACGCGAGCCAGTTCATCTACTGACACAATCGGGTTCTGTCGCATTAGCGGAAAAAAGGCGAGTGAGGGCACAAGATGGCACTTGCCCCTTACGCTGGGCGGATTTGTCCCGCCAGGGCGTAAAACTGGTCGGCAAAAGACATCTTGTCGATCCCTTCCATGAGCAGTTGGCCTTTGCCAATCATGTGCATGAGTTCGATGCCGACCAGGATGTTTCTGGCCGATCGAAACGATTTGAAGCCGAGCATCGGCCGGGTCACGCGCTTGACTGCGCGATGGTCTTGTTCGACGATATTGTTGAGGTACTTGACCTGCCTAACGATGACGGAAATTTCCTTGTCTTCGATGATCTGATCAATGGCCGCTTTGTTGGCGCCGCTCTTATCCATTGTCACCTTTTCAGGCACGTCGTTGTCACGCATGGCCTGGTCGAAAAAGCGCATGGCCGCTGCCTGATCGCGCTTGGCCGTCAACAGAAAATCGATGGTTTTACCGGCCTTGTCGACCGCCCGGTAGAGATATTTCCAGTCGCCGTTGACTTTTATATACGTCCCATCCATCCGCCAGCTGCCGCCCACTGGGCGCTTGTGTTTGCGAAAGATCTTTTCCGGCAACGGTAGAAAACGGATCGCCCAGCGGCTGACTGTCGAATGATCAACCAGCACCCCGCGCTCCTCCATCATTTCCTCAAGATGCCGAGTACTCAATGGATACGCCGCGTACCACCGGATGCACACCAGGATCACTTCCACCGGAAACCGCATCCCTTTGAAATTCAGCATCTCGTTTTTGCCACTTGTCGAAAAACAAAGAATATCGACTTTCTCTGGTTCATGCTTAATGCGACAGAACCATGGCCTGCTCCCACACCGCGCACTCTTGCGGCCAGGAGAGGAATGTTCCGGGCAGGCTGTCCGGCGCAATTTCGCCGCGCAACATGGCGCCGGAGCACAAGTGATCCAACCACTGCGCCGCCGTGGCGCTTTGCAGCGCGCCAACTGTGCGCTCCGCTGGCCGCCTGCAACTCGCCGTAGGCGCGTCGCAGATCGCCAGCCAGCCTTGCCGTGGCCGCCAGAATCACGACCTCCGACCCGCCCGGGAGCTAAAGCCAGTGCAAGCGATGGCAGGTCGCTACGCATCATCCAACCAAGGGCAGCAACAAAGCGCCCATGGCGCACAGCGTGGTGGTGAATACAAACACGGCGACATCAACCTGATGAGCTTGTGAACTGGATGAATGAGCAATCATGA
>JBCKPM010000163.1:0-2654 GCA_038901675.1 Usitatibacteraceae bacterium
CGCGAAGCATACAAAAATAATATCGTTGGGAGCGCTTATGAGCAAGAAACTGAGGACTGGATGGGTATCATCCATCAATCGGTAGTCGCGGAGGCAAGCGTATTAATTGCCCACTTCAATTTTCCCTTTCCTTAGGAGAAGTAAATTATGAAACCCGTAAAAAATCTGATCATTTCCCTGCTCGCCCCCGCTTTTCTGTTTGCCGCCAGTGGTGCCTACGCGCAGGCGCCGCCTGAAACCCCAGCCAAAGTGCCTGCCGGCATCAACGTCAAGCTGATAGGTGCAAAAGAAGTGCAGGATCTACAGGCGAAAGGTGCCGTCCTCGTTGACACCCGCAGGGCTAACGAGTTTGCCGAAAAAAGCATCAAGGGCGCGATCTCCGTTCCCTATGATCCTGAGAAAAGCGCCAAGACCCCGGATGGTGTCTTCGATGCGTCGTTAGACAAGTTCGACCTGAGCAAGTTTAAGGATAAAAATGCCCATCTCGTGATGTTCTGCAATTCCGGTACCTGCTTCAAGTCATATAAAGGGGCGGTTGTGGCGGCTAAAGCCGGTTACACGAACGTCTATTGGTACCGTGATGGCTTGCCTGACTGGACAGCACGCAAGCTCCCGACGGAATAAGGCAATCATTTGAAATCAAAGCCGCGGCCTGCCAATAGTGTGGGCCGTGCTTGTTTAATTGATTGCGGAAGTTCAATACACCAACAGAGGAGTAAAAAATGACCTACACCATAAAATCACCCGCCTTGCTCATCATCGGCATACTCATGCTGGTCTGGGGAGGCTTGAATACAAGCGGCGCCTTGGACGGCGTGCAATCCTGGCTGCAAAAAAGTGCCTACAGCAACCACATGACCGTCAAAACGAAGCATGAGTTCGAGGCGCGTGCGGCTAAAGACATCGCAGCAGCCGAAGGCAAGCCAGCACCGGCAGAAATGAAAATGCCGGCCTCGAGATTCGACGCCGCAAAGGCCGAACAGGCCAGCAGAGTGAATATGTTTGGCGGCATCTTTCTTCTGCTAGGTCTGTTCACCCTGCTGTGGAAGCCCAAGCAGGGCGATCTCGACTACTTTGTTTCGACAGTTCCGGGAATCGCCTTTATCCTGTTGATAGTAGTTGTTGTGCGATGGGTTCTTGATCCGATTGCTGGCAATTGGGGCAAGTGGGTTCAGGATCAAGGCATCCTGTCGTGGAACTTTGCCAGGATATTTAACCTGAACCATATAGTGCTGGGGATATTGGCCGGCATAATTATAGTTAACGTGTTCAAGGTTCCCGCATGGGCCGCCAATGGCGTGCGCACCGCGCGTTTAGGTCTCAAGACCGGCGTGATTCTGCTGGGTACCCTTTACAGCGCGAAAGAACTGGCGCAATTGGGCGGGCTGTCCGTGCTCATGATCGGCATCTTCGTGCTGGGTTCCGTTGGTCTTGTGCTGCTTATTGGCAGGCGCATGAAACTACCCAATTCGATGACGGGTGTACTGTCGGCAGGCATTGGCGTGTGCGGCGTATCTGCCGCGGTTGCGGCCGCTCCGGTAGTAAAAGCCACGGCTGAGGAGATCGCCTATACCATCGGCACCGTCCTGATCTGGGGCGTGGGCTGTATGTTCATCTTCCCTACTGTCGGGCAGCTCCTCGAGATGGGTCCGGTACAGTTTGGCGCATGGGCCGGAACCGGTATTTTGAACTCCGCACAGGTGGCGGGCGCGGCTTTGGCGTTCGATCCGAATGGCATTGAAACCCTCAAGGTGGCGGAGATTTTCAACATCACCCGCGTGCTGTTTCTGCCTCTCATCGTGTTGTGGCTTGCTGCCTGGTATATGAAACATGAAATGGGTGCGGAGAAAATAAACCTGAAACAGGTCGTTGTCGCCAAATTTCCGTTATTCGTGCTCGGTTTTATTGGCATGTTCGCGTTGAGCACAATGGGTGTCTTTGCACCAGGCGACCACTATCAGGGCAAATACTTCAGCAGCACGGAAGTTAAGCAAGACAAACTGCTCAGTGGCAAGGCATTGAGGGCCTTGGATGGCGAGTTGACACGTCTGCGCGGGGCGGCAGATGCGCCAGTGCTGAGCAAGTTTCTGCTGGACAAGGCTGTGGTGATTAAGGATCACAAGGTCACTACGGAAGAAGTCTACAAGGCGTTCGGTGAGTTGATTGCCAACAAGAAGATGATGACGCGCGACCAGAGTTATATTCTGTTTGCCGTGAGCAAGATGGAGGGGCTGGATCCCGGTGCAAAGGGCGCGATTGACAACGCCAAAAATGCATCAGAATTCGACTCCCCGACCATCAAGGATTACCGCGACTGGCTTGTATGGCTGTTCGGTTTTGGTCTGGTCGGTCTGGGCATGCAGATTACCGGCAAATCGCTTAAGCAGGCGGGTGGTATGCCATTGATCCTCGGCGGCATAGTAGGTACGGTGAAAGCTGTCGGTTCCCTGATTGTGGTGATGTTATTTGTCAAAGAGTTTATTTAAAGGAGACTATTATGTCAGAGCAAAATTTTGAACGCGGTAGCAGCTTGTCCATTTTTGTAAGCGACCGGCGCGAAGACTTAACCGCACTGATCTTTGCATTCGCCATTGCTTTCGGCGTTATGTTGACGGTCTAAGGTAATTTAACCAAGCGCGGGTGCCCTGCGAGAG
>JBCKPM010000164.1:0-2644 GCA_038901675.1 Usitatibacteraceae bacterium
AAAAGCGAGGGGTTGACCTATTCCAGCACGTGGAACGGCTACGCCGCGTCCGGGCGAAACACCGCCTTGAAGCTGGTGTAGTGTGCAATGGCGTAAATCGGCCCAAACACCAACATTCCCAGCCCCCACGGGATCATCGCCAAAAACATCAGCACGAACATCAACGCACCAAAAAAGGTGAGCGGGATGACATTGCCGAGTAGCGCGAAAAAACTCCAGCGAATCGCGTGCGAGGCGGGCATCGGTTGGTGCGCGATCAGCGCCGCGCTAAACCACAACACACCCTTGATCATGACAATGACGAGCACCGCGGCAAACCACAGCCAGCCTTGGTCTCTGAGTGCATTGGTGAGCGCCTCGATCGAAGCGTTGTTGCGGTCGATGTTCTGTAGTCCGTCAAAAAAACCGAGTGCGCCGAGCGCTAGCATCACCGCCAACTCCGCGAGCAACGACACCGAGCCGATTTGAATCAGCGAGCGTCCGCTGGCGCGAAAGCCGGCAAACAAATGCGAAAACGTCACCGGCTGGCCCAGCTCCTGATCGCGACACGCGAGCACGAAGCCGGCAAAGAAACCAGGCTGCGCCATGGTCATTGCCGGCGCACCCACCAGCGGAATCAGGAACATCACCACCGAGATGATGAACCACGCCGAGGTGAGAGAGACCCACGCCAGCGGCTGCGCGCGAAACATCACGAACGCCTCGGCAATCCATGAAGCACCACTTAGGGCTTTGACATCAACGACGCGCATGATTCAGTCTGGAAGTAGGCTACGCACGACATCGCCTTGGGCGATGAAATAACGCAGCAGGTTTTCGGAAAAAGGATGGTCTTTGGTGTGCGTCAACGTCGAGGCGCGCGGCAGATAGTGATAACCCAGTCGTCCCAGCCAAGTCCGCAACGCAGCCGCGCGCAACATCTGCGGCCAAGCGGCGCGTTCGGCAGGTGTGAAGGGTCGCACCGAAGCATAGCCTGCCAGCAGTGCGTGCGCACGCTCGGCGTGCAGCTTGGCTGCCGGATACACGGAGAAATCGAGGCTCCAGTCATTCACGGTAATAGCCACGTCCCACAACAACTGCGCATGGCAGGCGAAGTAGAAGTCGATCATTTGCGGAACGTGAGCATCATTCCACAGAATGTTGTCGCGGAATAAATCAGCGTGCAGGATGCCGCGCGGCAAATCGAGCTGATCGAATCCGGATTGGTAGGCGATTTCACTCTCCATCAAACTCACTTCCGACGCCGTGGCGAGAGCCGCCAAGCTGTTCGCTTCGCGTCGCCACCACGCCGCGCCGCGCCAATTGGACATCGGCATGTCAAATGACGTCGCAGTGGCGTGCATGTTAGCCAGCGCCGCACCGACCAGAAAGCAGTCGTTCGCCGTCGGATGTGCCATGTCGCCGCCTTGCAACCGGGTCACCAACGCGGCCGGTTTGGCCTTGAGCGTGTGCAGCATCGCACCGTCCGGGGTAGCCAATGGTCCGGCACACGCGATGCCGTGTTGATGCAGATGCCGCATCAGGCCCATGTAGAAATCAAGATCCGCGCGTGGGATTTTTTCGAAGATGGTCAGAACATAGCGCCCGTCGGTGGTGGTGACGAAGAAGTTTGAATTCTCCACCCCTGCCGCGATGTCCTGAAAGTCGATGATGTCACCGACCTGATACGGTGCGACGAACGCGCGCGCCTCGGGCAACGATACCGGCGTGAAGACACTCATGCGGCCCGGCTCGCTACCAAGTCAATATCACCCACATCGGCACCGCGCTGTGAGTGCCGGGCTCGCCCATGCGCACGAATTTGCCGTCGCCCTTCTCATCGATCAGCGTGTAGGCCGCGCCCTGTTTGGGTTTCACCACCATTTTGTAGAGTTTGCCCTTGAAGCGAAATTCGGTGATTGTCTCGCCGTCGGTCGTTTGGGTGGTGACGTTGCTGTCGCGGTCGAAATCGGCTTTGGTCTTGCCCTTTGGCAGTTCCGGCAACACCAGACTATCGATTAGCTCGGCATTCGACGGGCGGCGCGGCGCGTCGGCCTGCGCCCATGCGACTGAAAGTGGCGCACATAACAGCAACACGGCAAACGTGAATGTCATGGTTGATACATTCGCAATAGCATCGGACATGACTTCGGCCAACGTAACCAGCGGATGGACGAAAATCACAACGTCATTTCGAGCACCATCTCGTCCGCATTCGGGCTGATTGGACGTTTTGTGTAATGTTCGAAAATCGCGTCGACGATTTGATCGGCATCGTCAATGATTTGAAATAATTGGAGATCTTTTTCGCTGATGACGCCTTCGGCCAGCATGCGCGTCTTCACCCAGTCGATCAGGCCGGCCCAAAACTCTGAGCCGACCAGAATCACCGGCATCTTGCGCAGCTTGCCGGTTTGAATCAGTGTTAACGCTTCCCACAATTCGTCGAGCGTGCCGAAGCCGCCCGGCATGACAACGTAGGCCGACGCGTGTTTGACAAACATCGTCTTGCGCGCGAAGAAGTGCTGGAAGGGAATCGAAATGTCCTGATAGCCGTTGCCTTCTTGCTCGTGCGGCAGCAGGATATTGAGCCCGACCGACGGGCCCTTGCCGCGTTGTGCGCCCTTGTTGGCCGCCTCCATGAGGCCGGGACCGCCGCCCGACA
>JBCKPM010000165.1:0-2629 GCA_038901675.1 Usitatibacteraceae bacterium
TATACGAGGGACTGGATTCCAGCCTTCGCTGGAACGACGGCACCCAGAGCATCCATGGGCGCTCACTGCGAAAGTTGATACGATTATTTCTTTACGGCGCCCTACAGCCGCATCTCCAACCGCAAACCGGTGGATAGCGAAGTCTTACCGTTGGTCACCACCGACTGCAGTTCGGTGCCCTGCGTGAGCGCGTTGGTGGTGATCGCATCGTGCGGTGTCAGATTGGAGAGCGACAGCCGCAGCTTGACGGTTGAGTTGAATGTCCATAGTGCGTAGGCATCAAGCACGCGTTTAGTGCTGACCTTCTGCAACTGGTTGTCGGTCAATTGCGTCTGATAGGCTGGCACCCAATTGACACTGCCACCAACCGAAAGCGGCGTACCGGCGAAACGAGTGTCGGCAGCGAAATTGCCAGTCGCGCGCGGTTGCTCGCTGATGCGGTTATTGGGGCCCGGCACCGAATCGACTGATGACGTATATACACTCAGGTTGGTGCGAACGTTGACCGCAGGCGCAGCCTTGAGCAAATCCGGCAAGCGAAACTTGGCATCGAACTCAATGCCGCTGGTGCGTGCTTTGCCCAAATTTTGTGGACGACTCACATAGCGGCGCGACGTCGCCCACGACACGGTCTCCAACGATGTCACGAGGCGGATCAAATCGCGAAGTTGGCGTGAAAACAAATGGACCGAGACCACACCACCGCCCTGGAGATAATTTTCGTAGGCCATGTCGATGCCGTTTGCCAGCTCCGGTTTCAGGTTGGCGTTACCGGCGCGATCCGCACTCACCGACGTATTGGCACCGGGCACTGGAAACAGCGTGTTGAGGCTGGGGCGTGCCACCAGATTTTGCGTGGTCGGTGCGCGATAACTTTGCGTCAGACTCAGACGGATTTGATCGCGGCGCGGCGCGTCAAAGCGCCATACGCCGTGAGCGAGCGGCGTGACGACACTGCTTTTGTTGCTCACCGGATTGGAAAGATTGCGGCTGTTGGTTTCGATACCCTCCCAGCGCACACCGAAGTAAGTACCGAACTGCGGCATTGGATCCCATTCGTCCTGGATGTACACAGCTTTGCGTTTGGTTGAGACGTTGATTTGCCCACCGAAGTCGCCGAGTACCGACACGCCGTTTAGCAATGTCGTCGAGTTGTCCTCGCGTTTGACGCCTTCGAGTTCCCAGCCACCGACCAGGTTGTGTTTGCCGTCGCCCCAGTTGTAGAACAATTTGCCGACCATGTTCCACGATCGATCTTTGGTGTCGCTGTCAGTGGTTTGCCCGAGCGACGGCGCGCCCAGCGTGGAGAACTGGCGCAGGCGCGAGTCATTCTCCGAGCGAAACTGGCCCACGCTGCCACGCAGTTCGAGTCGCGTACTTGGGCCGAGCCGTTTGTTGAGCATCGATGTCAGGCGCGCGATGTTGATCCTGCCGTCGGACTCGGTGCGGCTGGTGGTGTACGGCGCGGGCTGGCTGCCCACGGTTTGTGTCAATGTATCCTGCGCGCGACCACTGGTTTGATTCGACACTAAAAACGGCTGCAAGCTGAACTGCTCACCCATGCCGAGTCGCCACTGTGCACGACCGCTGGCGAAAATGCCTTCGCGCTGGTTGGCTGATTGCGACATCGTTAACTGTGCCAGATTGAGACGACCGCTCGGAATATCGATGTAACTCGATTGCGAACGTGACTCCGTGAGCAGGTCGGACTTGTTCAGCGACAGCGAGAAGTTGTAGGTTCCGGTCGGCCCGAGCGTGTCGTTGCGCGACCACGATAGATTCGATGAAATGCGGCCGCGCTCATCCTGAGCGCCAGCACGCAATTCATTGTTGCGCGCGCGCAGTGGCTCACGCAACACGATGTTGATGGTGCCCGCAATCGCACGAGCGCCGGTTTCTGCGGTAGGCGCGCGCAAGATTTCGATGCGTTCGACTTGCTCGGGGGTAATCTGTTCGACGGAAAATCCCGGTGCCATGCGCTCACCGTCAATCAGGATTTGCGTGAATCCGCCCGCCATGCCGCGCATCGCCGGGGCGCCCGGTCGGCCGGGGCGTCCGGACGTGGTCACACCCGGCAGGCGGCGCATGACTTCACCCAGATTCGTGTCGCCATATTGCTCGATATCTTCGCGTGAAATGATGATTTTCGACGCCGAGGAATCGCGTCGCTCAGAGACGCTAGTGCGCTTTTCGGTAATTTCGAGCGCCTCAGTCCGGGCGCCCTGGCCTTGCGCCGGGCTGCGTGGCGGCGGCGCTGGCTTCGCGGGCGTGTCCTGCGTGTCCTTTGATGCCTCTGATTGCGGCGCGGCGGGAGGCGCTGGCGGCGGCGATGGTTGCGCGTGTACGGCTAGCGAAAGCGACGCTAGGCTGATGACGGCGCTCGCGCCATAGACGCGGAGTGGGTGGAATTTTGCTTCGGGAAGTCGCATGAAATCGCTATCCGTAGAGAGAATAAAAGGTACCTCTAAACAACGTGCGGTCGTCGTTGCGCCGTCTGGCGCACTAACGACCACAGTTGGTGACGTTCACAGGGAGGTCGCTATTCTAAGTGCTGCCATCACCAACACTCACTGATGCTAGTCAATGAGCGTGTCAGTGTCTCGCCGAAGAGCCAAGCCGCAGTAACATG
>JBCKPM010000166.1:0-2578 GCA_038901675.1 Usitatibacteraceae bacterium
ATATCAGACGTTTTTACTGGTGTTCTTGATGATTGTTGCGTAGAATTCGTGTTGTGCGCTGCAGCAAGGCCTGATTCTGCTACAGCGCGACGGTAATTCAGCAGTACTTGTATCACCTACGTTCATCGTCCCCCGTCCCGCTGTTCTCTTTTTAGGCTCCTCGTTTCTGTAACGAGTCCTCTCTCGAATCGCATATAGGTTGGTGCCGGTGTTGGCGCATCAACCGCGATTCGTTTCCTTGATCGTGATCCTTCGCAATCCCTGTTGGAAATGCGTTGCTGTGCCGTTTTTTGCGATTCAAAAGATCGCGCAACAAACGTCGTGCCGCGCGGGCAGCCGCTGCGGAACAGCGTTCACGATTGAAAGTGTCACATGAAATTTGAAACACTCGGCTTGAATAAAGCCCTGCTCGAAGCCATCGAAATGAGCGGCTACACCGACCCGACGGACGTGCAAGCGCGCGCCATTCCGGAAGTGTTGGCCGGTAGTGACGTGCTGGTCTCGGCACAAACCGGTAGTGGTAAAACGGCGGCCTTCATACTGCCCGCCTTGCAGTTGCTGGCGGAGCCGCACAAAGTTGCGGGCAATGGCCCACGTGTATTGGTGCTGACGCCGACGCGCGAGCTTGCGATGCAAATCACCAAAGCGACCGAGACCTACGGTCGCAAGATGAAAAAGGTCCGTGCCGTGTCAATTGTGGGCGGCATGCCGTATCCGTTGCAAAACCGCATGCTGAAAATGGGCGTCGATATTCTGGTCGCCACACCGGGTCGTCTGCTCGATCAAATGCAGTCAGGTCGTGTCGACTTGTCGCGCCTGCAAATGCTGGTGTTCGACGAAGCCGATCGCATGCTCGACATGGGCTTCAAGGACGACATCGATGCCGTGGTCGCCAAGGTTCCAGCGGATCGCCAGACGTTGTTGTTCTCGGCCACGCTCGACGACAACATTTCACGCATGGCCGCGACCATGATGAAAAAGCCGGTGCGTATTGACATTTCTGGCAAAGCGCGCCACGAAAACATCGAGCAGCGCTTGCACTTTGTTGACGATCTTGCGCACAAGAATCGCCTGCTTGACCATCTATTGCGCGACGCTGACATGCATCAGGCAATTGTGTTCACCTCGACCAAACGTGCGGCCGATGATTTGGCGCTCGACCTGATTAATCAAGGTCACGCGGCAGCGGCATTGCACGGCGACATGAAGCAAGGCGCACGTACACGAACCTTGGAAAATCTGAAGCGTGGCCGTTTGCGCGTGCTAGTGGCCACCGACGTTGCCGCACGTGGCCTCGACGTGCAAGGCATTTCGCACGTCATCAACTTTGACCTGCCACGCCAAGCCGAAGACTACGTGCACCGCATTGGTCGCACCGGTCGTGCCGGTCGTAGCGGCATCGCGATTTCGCTGGCCAACGTGCGCGAAAACTTTCAGGTGAAAATTATCGAGCGCTTCACCACGCAGAAGATTCCCGTCACCACCATCGATGGACTCGAGCCGAAACAAAAAGTGTTTGATTGCAAGCCTCCGGGCAAGACGTTCAATCGCAAAGGCCCACCACGCGGCGCATCCAATGGTGCATGGTCAAAAGAGGGCGGCAACAAGTCGAGCTTTTCCAAATCGAGTTTCGGCAAGCCCGCGCTCAGCAAATCGAGCAGCAGCAAGGCCGGTTTCGTTGGCAAGCCACTGCCGGCGGCCGCACCGAGCACAGGTGGCCCAGGTGGATGGAAAAAAGCCAGCCACTTCGCGGCCAAGTAATTCCATTTCTGTTTCGTGCAGAAATAATTCAGCGCGCATTCGCTGGCAGTTCTAGCCACACAAGATGAATGCGCCCCGGTTTGCTCCTTCCCCCGTCTCCGGGTGAAGGAGCAAACCCAGATGGCCGAGCAATGAAATTGCGCTTCATTGGAGAAACTTAAATAGAATGCCGCCGATAGTATCGGCGGCATTTTTTATGCGTCGCGCGTCTTGAGCGTTCGTAACTCGACGTTGACGACGCGCTCGGCGTCAGCAAAAAAAATCTGCCCGTCCTGAATCGTCACATTGAGCGCCATCGCGCGCGCGGCCATCAGCGCCAGTTCTCGACTCGCCACTTGCGGGACATCGATCACACTCAGGCGTTCCTGCTTGGACAGGTCGCGTCCATTTTGTCCCCACCACACATCCACGCCGCGACCGCCATAGGTATACAGCAACACGTCGGATGCTTTGCCACATGCGCGGCGCAACAGGCGCTCTTCAGGTAGCCCCACGTCTATCCACTGGTCGATCGATCCTGTCAAATCACGTCGCCACAGTGCGGGCTCGTCTTCACTGGAAATGCCTTTACCGAATTCGAGTCGCTCGTGGGCGTTGAGCGCGAAGGCCAACACCCGCACCATCATGCGCTCGTCGGTTTCTGACGGATGCCGCGCGATGGTGAGTGGAAAATCACCATACACGCCGCGGTCAATATCGGATACGCCAAGTTCGGCCTTGCAGATGGTGGCCTTCAGTGCCAAGGCGCGCTACTCAGCGGCTTTGGCGACGACGCGGATCTCGCTGTCAGCGACGTGCACAATTTGCCCGGCGCGAA
>JBCKPM010000167.1:0-2536 GCA_038901675.1 Usitatibacteraceae bacterium
GTTCGTCAAGCCAAACAGTAAATTCGGGGCGCGGCTTTAACGAAAACATAAAAGTAATGTAATCGAACGATTACACAAAGTCAAAGCGAATCGAACCGTCGATCCCCTATTGTTCCCAGGTTTCATTTCTTGGCGTCATGCTCGATCTTGCGGAGCACGACATGAATGGTTGAGAGGTAGAAATAGAACATCCCCCTCGCGGTGCCATTGGTGGCGCAATCGGCGATGTTGCGACGCCAGACGAACGCCTCCTGCGCGAGTAGTATGCTGCGCTGCTCGCCAAGTACCCTCTGAATGTGCTGCCACCGGCGTCATGGCGCGCGCCAAGATTGACGATCACGCGCTAGGCAAATAAAAAGGGCACCCATCACTGGGTGCCCTGCAGGCCGAACCGGTCGCGCGACGTCTACGCGACCGCGCCAAAGATTACTTGTTGTACGCCGTCTCGCCGTGCGACGCGATATCCAGCCCTTCGCGCTCGTCATCCTCGGATACACGCAGCCCGACCACCATCTTGACGACAAACAGAATGACGGCCGTGGCAACGGCTGACCATAGCACCGCAACGCCGACCGCCTTGGCTTGAATCCACACTTGCTCGCCGATGGAGGTAAAGCCCGTTTTAGCGGTGACCCAGTCGGTGACAAATCCCGGTCCACCCAAATCGGGCGACACAAACACGCCGGTCAAGAGTGCCCCGAGAATGCCGCCAACCGCGTGCACGCCAAACACGTCAGCCGAGTCGTCGGCTTTGAGCATGCGCTTCAATCCGGTCACGCCCCACAGACAGACGATGCCGGCAACGGTGCCGATGACAAACGCGCCAGGAATGCCGACGTTGCCAGCCGCAGGCGTGATCGCCACCAATCCTGCCACCGCGCCGGACGCCGCACCGAGCATGGACGGCTTGCCTTTGAGCAGCCACTCGGCGAAGGTCCACGACAGCACCGCGCACGCAGTCGCCAGAAACGTATTCATAAACGCGAGTACTGCCGTGTTGCCGGCTTCGAGCGCGGAGCCCGCATTGAAACCAAACCAGCCGAACCACAACAGTGAGGCACCGATCATGGTCATGGTGAGGTTATGTGGCGTCAACGCTTCTTTGCCGTAACCGATCCGCTTGCCGAGCATGTATGCCGCGACCAATCCCGCGACACCGGCGTTGATGTGCACCACCGTGCCACCGGCAAAGTCGAGCGCACCCATTTGCCACAGGTAACCCGCTTTCACGTCCATGAGTTTTCCGACTTCAGCGCTGGTGTAGGCATCCGGCCCCATCCAGAACCACACCATGTGTGCGAGTGGCGCGTAGCTGAAGGTTAACCACAGCGCGATGAACAACAGCACCGCCGAAAACTTCATGCGCTCTGCGATTGATCCCAAGATCAGGCAGCAGGTAATGGCGGCGAAGGTGGCCTGAAATGCGGCGAACAGCATTTCCGGAATCACGACGCCTTTGCTGAAGGTTGCGGCCATGGCGAACTCGCCCTTGGGCACATCGGCGATGCCTTTGAAAAACAATCGATCAAAGCCACCGAAGAAGGCGTTGCCCTCAGTGAAGGCCAAACTGTAGCCGTACACCACCCACAACACGGTGACGAGTGAGAAAGTGACAAACACTTGCATCAGCACCGACAGCATGTTTTTCGAGCGCACTAGGCCGCCGTAGAACAACGCGAGCGCCGGCACACTCATCAGCAACACCAGTGAGGTGGACACCAGCATCCACGATACGTCGCCCTTATTCGGCACCGGTGCGGGTGCCGCAGCGGGGGCGGTGGCCGGTGCGGCTGCGGCCGAGACATCGACCGCAGGAGCCACTACCGGTGTCTGTGCGTAAGAAACGTCAACGGCTCCCACCATGAGTGATAGCGCGAGTAACAGTGAAACAAATAGCGTTTTCATGTAGAAGACTCCCTCGGTTACAGTGCGTCCGCGCCGGTCTCACCGGTGCGGATACGAACCACGTGTTGTAAGTCGAAGACAAAAATCTTGCCGTCGCCGATCTTGCCGGTGCTGGCCGACTTTTCGATCGCCTCCATGACCGCGTCGAGCATGTCGTCCTTGATGGCGGCCTCGACTTTCACTTTTGGCAGAAAATCGACCACATACTCCGCGCCGCGATAAAGCTCGGTGTGACCTTTCTGGCGTCCAAACCCTTTGACTTCCGTGACGGTGATGCCCTGCACGCCAATGGCGGACAGCGCCTCACGCACTTCATCGAGCTTGAACGGCTTGATGATGGCGGTGACCAATTTCATAGTGGTGCTCCTCTTAAGAAATAACGTTGCCGCACGGTGAATGAACGCGCAGATTGTTAAGTGACACGATACCAATTCCGGGTGTTCGCATCGTGAGCCACTTCCCCCTTCGACCAGCTCAGGGCAGGCTCCTTCGACCAGCTCAGGGCAGGCTCTTTTGCAGGGGGGAAGCGCGGCGCCGAAATCAACAACCCAACAAAGTTCGAGAATTGCAGCAAATTGCTAGAACGACTTAGAGACAAAGGCGACAAGTCGCGCTTTGCTCCACTCACGAC
>JBCKPM010000168.1:0-2521 GCA_038901675.1 Usitatibacteraceae bacterium
GACGTCAAAGAAATAACAGGGCTTTTTTGGCAGTGTGCCAAAAGTGTGCCGCGAGCCAAAAAGAAAATGGCCTACATCTCTGTAAGCCCTTGATTTATTTGGCTCCCCGACCAGGGCTCGAACCTGGGACCTGCGGATTAACAGTCCGTCGCTCTACCGGCTGAGCTATCAGGGAATCGACGTTGCGCCGTTACTGCGTGTAGCTCGAACGAAGACCGGCATTTTAGCCGTTTTTGACCGCATTGGTCAAACCAGAAAGCGTGGCGAATTGACGGGTGATCGGCTGTCAAATCGCCGCGATACCGGCGTTGCCATCGACGCCGACGAGCTTAGGCAGATTCAACGTCATCGGCTGCACGGTTTTCTTGTCGCGCAGGTAGGTCGCCAATAAATCCCAGATGGGCGGTGATTTACTGTCTCGCGTCGCTTCGGCTACAGGTGCCCAGGCCGCGACTTTGTAAGTTTTGTTCGGGTCAATCGGTTTTCCCTTCAACGTCATCGCGGAAATGCGGTGGCCCATTTTTTGGTTCGGCGCGATGGTGTATTGCAGCCCCCCGACGCGCACCATATCGCCGCCCTGCCGCAGGTAGGGATCAGGATTAAACAGGTTGTCTACAACATCTTCAAGAATGGTTTTGAGCATTTCACCCTTGAACTCTGTGACTGTGGTGAACGGATACGTGATCGCGGTTTGGTCCATGACGTGCTCAAAGGTGATGGCTTGGTTTGGCAGAATCGATGTGCCCCAACGAAATCCCGGCGAAAACGCAATTTCGGCGCTCTGCACTTCCATCAGCGCATCGAGAATTAGTTGATCAAACGTGCCATTGAAGTTGCCGCGTCGATACAGCAAACCCCGCGTGGTTGCCAGCTTTTCAGACAGTTTTGCTTCAAAAGGTGCGCGGATACTAGTGATGAGCTTTTCCATACCAGCGTCCGCAGGCAGCAGATTGGAGAACACCGGCAACAGCTTGTAGCGAAAATCGGTGACCTTGCCGCCCTTCACCTCCAGATCGAGCACGCCGAGAAATTTTCCGCTGCATCCGGCGTTGGTCACCAGTGTTTTGCCGGATTTGTTTTCCACGATGGTCGGTGCCGGCATGGCATCGTGCGTGTGGCCACCGAGAATGGCGTCAATGCCGGTGACGCGCGCGGCCATTTTCAAGTCGACGTCCATGCCGTTGTGCGACAGCAGCACCACCGCCTGCGCGCCTTTGGCGCGCGCATCGTCGACGGTTTTTTGCATTTCCATTTCTTTGATGCCAAACGTCCACTCGGGCGTGAAGTAGCGCGGATTCGCCACCGGCGTGTAGGGATACGCTTGGCCGATGATGGCCACCTTGATGCCGTTCATCTCCTTCATCGTATAGGGCGCAAACACCGGATCGCCGAAGTCGGTGGTGTGAATGTTTTGCGCAACGAAATCGATCTTGCCTTTGAAATCGTTGTCGATGATGTGTTTGACGCGCTTGTCGCCAAGCGTCATTTCCCAGTGCGCGGTCATCACGTCAACACCGAGCATCAGACACGCATCAACCATGTCCTGACCCTTCGACCAGAGCGCCGTCGCACTCCCTTGCCAAGTATCACCACCATCGAGCAGCAATGCACCGGGACGTGACGCCTGGAGTTGTTTGACCAGTGTGGCCAGATGCGCGAAACCGCCAACCTTGCCGTAGGTTTTCGCGGCCGCTTCAAAATTGAGGTAGGTGAATGCATGCGCGTCGCGTGTGCCGGGACGAATACCGAACTGACGCAATAATTTTTCGCCCACCAGATATGGTGCCTTGCCCATCTCTGTCGCAAAGCCCAGATTGACATTGGGTTCGCGATAGTAGATGGGCTTCAATTGCGCGTGGCAATCGGTCATATGAAGCAAGTGCACGTTGCCGAACTTCGGCAGGTCGTACATGCTGGCAGCCGCCGCAGGTGCGCTTTTGGCATCGAGCGCGAAACCACCTGCGGATGCGATCGCCAATACATTGAGAAATTCACGACGGTTGATGCTGCTCATGCACTATCCAATCCTATTTCCGATCCGGTAAGCTTCCGCCCCCATCCCAACCTTCCCCCGTGGCCGGGGGAAGGGGCTGAGGTGTGGTGGGGCTGGGATCGAACCTGTGCTGCAACCGTCGTAACATGTTTGAGGGACAACTGAACTTGGGATGCGCTCTCAAAACTCAATATCGTTGGCAATCGCCTTGATGCCTGCTTTGGCACAATCATCGTCCATCTCCCCGCCCGGTGCACCTGATACACCGATGCCGCCGAGTAATGCGCCGCCCGCTTGAATCATCATGCCGCCGCCGACAAGCACCACACGCGGATAATGACGAATGCCACTGGCTGGCATGCCAGGCTCGCTTAACTTGGCTAGTTCCGTGGTGTTGGTTTTGAAACTGGCCGCTGTCCATGCTTTGTTGACGGCAACGTCTGGCGTGTGCGACCCTGCGAAGCGATCACGTAGCATGACTTGCGTATTGCCGCCCCGATCAACAACCGCAACAGCGACCTGCGCACC
>JBCKPM010000169.1:0-2487 GCA_038901675.1 Usitatibacteraceae bacterium
ACGAGCTGCTTGCGCAAGGGGCCATTTCCGAAGCAGTGCTCAGACGCGACGATTTGACGCGCGCTTCGACCATCTGGTGGGTAAATGGGTTGCGTGGTGAGCTGGTGGTTACGCTGGCCGATTAGAATATCGGCATGTCTCAACCCGAACCTGCCAGCCGCTTTGCCTCAACTAAAGAGCTGATACGAAGGTGCGTGATCGCCGAACGTGACGCCTTGCCAGAACAGGTGCGCGCCGTCGGCTCGGATCGCGCCATGCGCAGAGTGGTGGAGTCGTCCGCGTTTAACAGCGCAGCGACGATTTTGAGTTACATGAGTTTCGGCAGCGAAATCGATACCCGTTTGCTGTTCGACGAAACGTTACGCCGCGGTAAGATCTTGCTGTTGCCGCGCATGGAGCAGAGCGTGCAGACGCCGTGCCTTACGCTGCATCGCGTTGTGTCGATGGCCGATCTGGTTGCAGGCATGTGGGGCATCAATGAGCCTAACGCGGCGTGCCCGATGGTGTCACTCGATGATGTGGAATTCGCGCTGATCCCGGGCGTCGCCTTTGATCGCGCCGGATTTCGACTGGGCTACGGTAAGGGATACTATGACCGACTGTTGGCAAGTCGGTCGGCACGCCTCGCGGTAAGTGCGGCCGCGTTTGATTGCCAAGTGCTCGATGTCCTGCCAGTCGCCGCTCACGATCAGCGTATCAATGCGCTGATTACGCCGACTCATCAATACCATTTCAATCCATGACCGCAAGAATCATCGACGGCAAGCGCATTGCTGATTTTTTTCGTGCCGAATACCGATTACGCGTTGATCGACTCGTCGCAGCAGGAGTGCGCCCCGGACTTGCCGTGATCATCGTCGGCGACGACGCGGCATCGCAGGTGTACGTGCGTGCCAAAGGGCGCGCTTGTGAATCAATCGGCGTGCACTCGGAATTGCACACCTTGCCCGCTAGCACGACGCAAGCCGCTCTGGGCGCGCTGGTAGCGGCACTCAACGCCAATCCGGCCATTCATGGCATTCTGGTGCAGCTACCGTTACCCAAGACATTGAATGGGCGCGCCGTGATTGAAGCCATCGCCGCCGAAAAGGATGTCGATGGTTTTCACTATGTGAATATGGGAGCGCTGGTGATTGACCAGAGCCCGCTGCCACCGTGCACGCCCTACGGCGTGATGAAAATGCTCGAATACGAAAGCATCCCGGTCGAGGGTCGCCACGCGGTGATCGTCGGTCGCTCTAACATTGTCGGCAAGCCACAGGCCATGCTGCTGCTCAACGCCGGCGCGACGGTGACGATGTGTCACTCCAAGACGCAGGACTTGCCCGCGTTTTGTCGCAGCGCAGATATTCTGGTGGCCGCGGTGGGGCGTGCGAATTTTATCCAAGGTAGTTGGATCAAACCGGGCGCAGTCGTGATCGACGTGGGTATCAACCGCAGCGCAGACGGCAAGCTGTGCGGTGACGTTGACTTTGCGGCGGCCTCCCAGGTGGCCTCTGCCATCACGCCGGTGCCCGGTGGCGTCGGACCGATGACCATCACCATGTTGCTCGGCAATACCATCAAGGCGGCGGAAATGACGTTGGGCGCGGGTGCCCGAGAGACTCGCGTTGCGTAGCTACTTTGTGCTTGGTCATTCACCGAGCGGCAGTCATCGCATTCACGTCACCGAATGGGGTGACATCAACAACCCGAACGTGTTGATCTGCGCGCATGGCTTGACCCGTTGCGGGCGCGATTTCGACGTATTGGCCGAGGCCGTTGCGAATCGCTACCGCGTTGTGTGTCCGGATATGCCCGGTCGTGGCGCATCCGACTGGTTGCGTGATGGCAGCGAGTACACCTATCCGCAGTATGTGTCCGACATGGTGCGGGTGATTGCCAAGACCGGTGTCAAAGCAATGCACTGGTTGGGTACGTCGATGGGCGGCATCATTGGCATGGTGCTTGCCGCGCAGCCGCATACGCCCATCACGCGCTTTGTGATAAACGACATCGGTCCGTTCATTCCGAAAGCCTCGCTCGATCGCATTGCCATGTACGTCGGCGTCAGCCCGTTGTTCAGGACGGTCGATGAAGTGGTGCAAGCGGTGCGCGTGGTGAGCCCGTTTGGTCCGCTCACTGACGACCAGTGGCACCGCCTAACGTTACCGTTGATCAAAAGGACCAGCACTGGCATGTGGCAGTTTCGTTACGATCCTGCCATCGGCGACGTGTTCAAGGCGCAGCCGATTACCGATGTCGATTTATCCGAGTACTGGGATGCAGTGCAGTGCCCGGTGCTGGTCACGCGCGGCGCGGATTCCGACTTGTTACTGGCCGCAACGTTCAACCAGATGTGTGCCAGGCCCAACGTCACTGGCGTCACCTTTGCCAATACTGGGCACGCGCCGATGTTTCAGTCGGAACAGACCATCGCGCCGGTGCGGGCTTTCCTGCTCGCCGAGTAACTCCATTTCCATTTCGTTGCTGGAATAATTCAGCGCG
>JBCKPM010000170.1:0-2479 GCA_038901675.1 Usitatibacteraceae bacterium
TTCATCACCCGTGAAGATGACGGAGATGGTGGTGCCGTCGAGTGTGCCGGCGGCTTGCATGGCGCGCAGCGCTTCGATGATGATGACGTTGCCGCCCTTCATGTCTGAAACGCCTTGCCCCATGACGCGCTTGCCGTCCACTTTCCACGGCGTCACGGCGCTATCTTTTTCAAACACGGTATCGAGGTGGCCGATTAACAACAACCGCTTGCCGCGTGTTTTTCCGTTCGGCACCCGCGTGCCAATCAGGTGCCCCGCGCGCAGCATTTCAGCCGGCATCTCCACCCAACGCGTGGTGAAGCCCAACGCATCGAGTTCGGCGCGAAACAGTTTGCCCACCTCGCGCACGCCGTCGTGGTTCATCGTGCCGCTGTTGATGTTGACGGATTTTTCGAGCAGTTGCAGCGCGGCGCTTGAGCGTACTTTGACGGCATCGACCATTTTTTGTTCGGTCGGTGAGAGGGGGGACGCGACTGCGGGAATTGTGGGTAATGCGATGGCGGCAAACAAGAGAGTGCAACGGAGTAGGTGTTTCAGCATGAAGGACTCAGTGTGGTTGGGGGCAGCGGTGGAGTTTGCCGGTGTGGTTGGCGATTTTCAACGGCGGGTCAGGGTTTTGGTGTGGGGCGACGGCCAAAGTTGAGCGATTGCCCGGCGAGAAATGTTTCAAACAGAAAAAACAGCAACGCGAATACAAAGCAAAGCACACCGGCCAAAAATGTCCACGACACCAGCTCGCGGGTTTGCATGCTGACACTCTCACTCAGGAACAGCGCAAGGATGGTGGCACCGATCAAAGTGCCCGCGAGTGTCAACAGCGTCATCGACGCATTGACGATGCGACCGCGTTTGCGAAGCCGCGATAACTCGTCGCGCATGTGTTGTTCGTGTTGTGCCGACTGCAGATCGAGGCGTTCTTCGAGCGTACGGCCGCGGTCGATGATGCGGCCGAGCCGTGTCGCGAGCGCGCCGATCATCGCGGCGATGGCCGTCAGCATGAACACCGGTGCGACCGCCAGCTGAATGCTATGGGAGACTGCGTCGATGGCCATGAGAGTCCTGGGAGCCTGTCGGACTTGGGAATCGTCGGCTGCAAATCGACCGCAGCGGTCCATTTTTCACCGTCTTTTTGCCCCATAGCTGGGCTATGGGGCTGCAAATCCGGCAAAAACTGGCCGCGCTGGGGCCGATTTTCGCTTTCGACGCCCCAAGCCCGACAGGCTCCTAGTGCAAGTGATTGCCAAAAAAAGCGATGGTGCGTTGCCACGCGAGCCCCGCCGCAGCCGCATCGAACACTTCCGGTCGCGCGTTGTTGAAAAACGCGTGCTGTGCATCGTAACGAAAAATTTCCGGTGGCAAAGGCGCGGCAGCCATTGCTGCCACCAATCCATCCACCGCGGCCGGCGTGCACCAGTCATCCGTGTTCGCAAAGTGCCCCTGGAACGCAATCTTGATATCGGCGGGCGAGGCAAATTCTGCCGGTGGGATGCCATAAAAACACACGGCTGCGTTGACACGCGGTACATGCACCGCTGCAGCGATGGTCAGCGCACCACCCATACAAAAACCAACGACGCCGACCTTGGATCCCAAAGTATGCAAGTGATTAACGGCGCCGCGAATGTCCTGATGCGTTGCGCCTGGAAAGTCGAGGCCGTTCATCATGTGGCCGGCTTCATCGGCGTCTTTGGCCACGCGGCCTGCATACAGATCGGGTGCCAGCGCGTTGTAACCAGCGGCCGCGAAACGATCGGCGACGGCGCGGATATGATCATTCAGGCCCCACCACTCCTGAATCACGACGACGCCGGGATTGCCCGCGCCGGTTTGTGCCAAAAAACCGGCTGTGCTGCCGCCGTCCGGGCGGGTGAAGGTCATGCCAGTACTTCTAGTCATCGTTGCCTCCGTGATATCGAATGCGGAAACGAATCCTACGCTATCGATGTGGCAAAGCAAAGTCAGGTAGCATTTGTGCTCGTTTGTTGAGGAGGCCGGGATGATCAGAACTTCACGCGCGCTGGCGTGGATTGCCAGTGTCGTATGGCTTGTCGGCTGCGAATCGACGCGCACGCCACCGACGAGCATTCTTGGCGAGCCGATGCGATCTGCGCCACGCCAGCCGTTGACCGATACCGTGCTCGACGGCGTTTGGGTCATCCGGAGCGCTGAGTTGGGTGGCAAGCCGTTTGCGTTCGCCGCAGATTTTGAAATGCGCATCGGCAGTGCGCGCTATGGTGTCGGTGCGGCTGGCAATTACCACGATCGCGGTCGCGTCGAACTATTTGGTGACGAACTTGCCGGGCAGTCGCGTCGCATGGACACCATCGGCGAGGTCGGGTCGAACAAAGGCAAGCGTTTTTCGGCGTTGTATCGTATGGTCGGGCGCGACCTTGAGGTGATTTATGATTTATCCGGGGCCAATCGGCCGGTCGATTTTGTCAGTCGTGAGGGCACGCAACTGTTTCGCGTGACCTATGTG
>JBCKPM010000171.1:0-2474 GCA_038901675.1 Usitatibacteraceae bacterium
GATTAATAGAGGTGCCCTGAATAACGCTTAAGAAAGTGCCATGAGACGCTGGCCCCTTTGATTCACCTCAATTCACAGTCGCGGCAGGCACGCCGAGATTCAAAACGTGGTGAGTCCAAGACCGAGACGCTTGGCATTCTGTGCCAACAGCTTGTCCAATGTCGCCATGTGCGTCGCCCCCAACTCCAGCGCAACCGCGAGATGGAGCGCATCGCCCGCACGTAACCCGTGCTGGTGAGACGCTGCCAAACCGGCCGCGTGTCGGTAGGCGGCGCGACTCACAGGCACCACACGCAAACCGCCCGCAGCCAACGCCTCGAACGCTTTGCGCACGCCCTTTGCATGCGCATCACTCAATTGCTTTGTGCGGACTTTCATCGACACGGCACTGGCAAACTCAGTGAGCAAGCAATCCGAACAGGTCGGTGCATCGGTTTGAGCGGCGTACCACTTGGTCACTTTCGCGCTGCCGGGCTCGGCCGTCAGCAGCGCAACTACCACACTGGTATCGACGTACATCATCAGGGTACCTCTAAAAATTCAATCAAGCCGATGATGGCAAGGCGCAAAGTCGCGAAAAAGCGCCGTGTACATGGTGTACATGAGCATTTTGAGCGGCTTTGCAACGCCGCCAGCGCGGCTTCAGTGAATTTTTAGAGGTGCCCATCAGTAGCGCGCGTCCTTGCGCATCTGCGCCACGACCGGCTTGGTCATCGGCATCGACGCTTGCAGCTTGGCGACACGGCGCAGGAATGCAGCTTTGTCGAATGCGACGGCGGGGACGAGCGTGATCTCGCCATTCGGGGCAATGGTCGCCTCCACGCTATCGCCTTCCTGTAGCCCAGCGGCGCGCGTGGCGGCGGTGGGCAGACGAACCGCCAGACTGTTTCCCCATTTTGCTATTTGTAGTCGCATGATAGTGCCCATGTAGATACGTGTTGATACATGCTAGCACAGGATGTGGATGAGCGGTTGGGATGTGGCGGAAAGCGCTTACGCCGAGCGCGCGATCGCGTTTGGCTAAATCAATTCGAGCCTAGAACCTTATAATTTGGGCGGAGGCGCGAGCGCGTGAGAAAGATGCGGCGCGAAGGCAATTGGGCAAGAGCGCCTATTGGCGGGTGCTTTCAAGCATTTTTGGCTCGAAGCGCGCGCGGGATGGCGAGTTTGCAAAAACAATCGTTGTCTGTCCCCTATTGTTCCACTAGACACGTCGCCCGACAATTCTCGTTACCTTTGCCGTCGGCTCAACCTCACCAATCGACTCGAAAATGGTCAACGCTGGTTGCTTGGCATCAAGGACGACAAGTCCCTTGCGCGTCTTCGCATGAATAGGTTCCCCAGAACCACCATGAACTGTTGTGTGTGTCTGATATTCAAATTCGCCGCTTGTTCCTCGAAGTTTGGCCGTGAATTTTTGGTGTTTTGTTATCTCACGGTCATTTGATGAGCCGAGAGATGGGTGGTACGCCAACGACAGTAGTCCGTTGCCAATTTTCTCGTTTGCCTGAGCCTCTCCGATGAGATTTCGACCGTCAAAATACAAACGTAAGGGAGCACCAGAAATCTGAATTTCGAAATTTGCGGGCGGCTGCGCTCCGTGAAGTCGGCCTTCGGCAAACATCGCTTTAAACACACGCTCTTCGCGTGTTGATTCTTCTAATTGTTCAACTGTCTCTGATTCACTTTTTCGATCACCCGCAATTTTGCCTAACACCACACTAGAACGATCAACCGCCTCTCGCTCACCAGCGCTGATTGCCTCTTTGGCTAGAGACTCACCTTCAGCGAAGAAACCGGCTGTGGCTTTAATCATGGCAAGGTTTGCCTTGGCCAATGGTTGGACGTCGGCCACCTCTTGAAAGACCGCTACTTGCTTCCCCTTCAATCCTAATTCGCCAAAGCTCACTGCAAGGTTATTACGTGCTGCATGATGGTCACCATCTTGCGAAACCAGTACGCCATAGTGAAATGCCGCAAGTGCGGATTTTGAAATTTCTCCATACAGGAACGCCACATTAAACCTTACGGTGGCGTTGTTCGGCTCCTCTCGAAGCTGGCATTCCAGCGCCGATGCTTCCAATTCTTTATCGGATTTCGCTTTGGCGATGTAAGCAAGTAGTCCGAACGTAGCCGCCCTTTGTGTCGGCGAATCATCCAACTTGAATTTCCGGTCGACGATAACCAGTGCCTCCTCATACTGTTTCAATTTTGTGTGATAGCGCGCTTGCAAACGCAATAGGTGGCCGACATCACTTGCCACGACACGAGATTCCGCATCCCTGAGCATTGCTAGGGCCTTGTCTATCTCTCCCCAACCTGCATATAACACGGCTTGTTCTTGAACAAGCCAAGCATTCGGGGGATTCTGAGTCACTCGCTCAGACAATTCTTTGAGTGCTGCCGCATCACCTGCCTTGATGCGCATACCGAGTAGCAGCGACTCCATTAAACCTGTTTCGGTACCTTCAACA
>JBCKPM010000172.1:0-2474 GCA_038901675.1 Usitatibacteraceae bacterium
ATGTAGGCCGAACAACGCCTCGCGCAACATTGCGACATTGCCGCTGACCATGTGCTCAAGCTTTTCGTACACCGCGAGCTGGTGAATCAGATCGACGATAGTGGGAACATCGGCGACCGTGGCGGGGCGAATTTGGTGTTGGTTCAATGGCATGAAACGTCCCGTCAGAAATTGTTCTTCCATTCGCGTATGGCAGCAAACACCAGCGCTGGTGCGGCGTTTGGGCCAATATTGGCTGAAGAGGCGCGTGCGGCGGCGAGTTTGACGGCAGGCTCGTCCCAGCGCAGGAATGGATTGGTTGCTCGTTCGACACCGATGCTGCCGGGTAGTGTTGGCTCACCGCGCGCACGTTTGGCGGTTTCTATCTTGATGCGCTGTCGCAGGTCGTGATTGTCAGGTTCAACCGCGAGTGCGAAACGCAGGTTCGCGAGCGTGTACTCGTGGCCGCAATAGAACAGCGTGTCCTCGGGCAACGCTTTGAATTTGGCGAGTGAGGCTTGCATCTGTTCCGCCGTACCCTCGAACAAACGGCCACAGCCGCCCGCAAACAGTGTGTCGCCGCAGAATAGCCACGCGCGCTGCGCCGCGTAGTAGGCGATGTGCCCCGAGGTATGGCCAGGTACGTCGATGACGCGCAAGTTAATGGCGGGCGCGGTCAGGTTGACTTCGTCGTCTTCGCGCAATTTGACGTCGCACGACGGAATTTTTTCCGACGCAGGGCCGTACACCCTGATGCGGTTCAACGGGTAGTGGCTGCATAACGTGTCGACGCCGCCGACGTGATCGCCATGGTGGTGGGTGGCGAGAATAGTGGTGAGCGTCAATGCGTGTGCGTCGAGATAGGCAATCACGGGTGCGGCGTCACCGGGATCAACGACAGCCGCATACTTGCCATCGTCGATGACCCACAGATAGTTGTCGGCGAACGCGGGGACAGGAAATACCTTCAGCATGGATTCAACGGGCGAAAGTGTTCAGGGTAAAATTTCGGAATGAAAAGCGACGTCCCGATCAGTTTAGCCGAGTGGCTGCATTCTCCCCTTGGTGCATACACGCTTGCGCGCGAGCGCGACTGGCTGGACGTGACCACGCCGGATATTTTCGGCTATCACGCGGTGCAACTGGGTTTGCCTGAGTTTGACTTGCTGCGCGAGTCTCGCATCACCAATTTGCACAAGGTGTCGCCGGACAACGGCGCGGCGACCATCAGAGCGCAGTTTCACGAGCTGCCGTTCGACGCGCAATCGATTGATCTTTGTTTGCTGCCCCACACGCTCGAGTTTTCGCTGAATCCGCACGAAGTGTTGCGCGAAGTGGACCGCGTGGTGCGTCCGGAAGGGCACATCCTGATATTGGGCTTCAACCCTTGGAGCTTGTACGGTGTGCGCCGCGTCTGGTCGTCGCATGGGGCACCTTGGAACGGTCACTTTGTGTCGCTGGTGCGCATGAAAGACTGGTTGCAGTTGCTCAGTTTTGAACCTGCTGCCGGCAGGTTGGCGTGCTACATCCCGCCACTGGCCAGCCCCAAGTGGCAGAGTCGACTCGATTTTATGGAAGGCATCGGTGATCGATGGTGGGGCGTCGCGGGCGGCGTGTACATGCTCGAAGCGGTCAAGCGCGTGCAGGGCATGCGATTGATTGCACCGGCATGGAATAATCGAGCCAAGCGCGAACGCAAGTATGTCGGCGCGGCCAATCGCAGCGCCAATCACCTGCGAGTTGTGAAGTAATGGCCGAAGTCGTGATCTACGCCGATGGTGCGTGCAAAGGCAACCCGGGACTGGGCGGCTGGGGCGCGTGGCTGACTTTTGGTACAACGGAACGAGAAATCTTCGGCGGCGAGGCGAATACCACCAACAATCGCATGGAGTTACGCGCAGTGATCGAAGCGTTGGCGAGTTTGACGCGCGAATGCCAAGTGGTGGTCTACACCGATTCGTCGTACGTGCAAAAGGGCATTTCCGAATGGATTCACGGCTGGAAGCGCAACGGCTGGCGCACCTCGGACAAAAAGCCAGTGAAAAACGAAGACCTGTGGCGCCAACTTGACGCACTGGTCGCACAACATCAGCTCGAATTTCGCTGGGTCAAAGGTCACGCTGGAAATGAGGGTAACGAGCGCGCCGATGTGCTGGCTAATCGCGGCGCTGAGGCAGCGGCGTTGGCGATGCTGCAAAACGCACCGTAGCAAGCGTTACTGAATTATCAACCGGACACCATAGGACGATATGCCGCGACAGATATTTCTCGACACGGAAACCACCGGCCTCGATGCCGCGCAGGGGGATCGCGTGATCGAGATCGCGTGTCTCGAGATGGTCAATCGTCGTTTGACCAAACGGAACTTTCACAGCTATCTGAATCCGGAGCGCGGGATTGACCCGGGCGCGCAGCAGCTCCACGGCATCGCGATCGAGTTTCTGGCGGACAAACCAAAATTTGCCGATGTGGTGGATGCGTTTCTCGAGTATCTG
>JBCKPM010000173.1:0-2467 GCA_038901675.1 Usitatibacteraceae bacterium
GGAATTAAAGGGGCTAAACCACTTTCAGCTTACGCATGCCGGAGGGTAGCAGCTTGAGATCGACCAGCGAGCTCACGAAGGCTTTGAAAAAAGTCGCGTCGGCCTCATACATCTTTTTGTAGTATTGGATTTTTATGGTGAGCGCCATGCCGAACACAATCGCCACGACGGTAAGGATGGAGCCGAGCGCTAGCGTCGAGACTCCGACGACGCCTTGGCTGATGGTGCATCCAAGGCCGAGTACACCGCCGAAGCCCATGAGAATCGCGCCGATGAAGTGGTTTACGAAATCTCTAAATGAGGAGAACCATTCGATGCGTAATTTGCGCGAAATCAGCAACCACAGGAAGGAGCCTAAGATGCAGCCGGCGGCGGCCATCATGCCGAAGGTGAGAAAGGCTTTATTGAAACCGTGCGATACATAGCTTATGGTTTGGCCCATGGGGTTGATGAAAGCGATGGATTGCGGCGCTAAGGGGCCGGTTTGCGCGGGCTGCACGTCACCCGGCTTGGCGAACATGTCCCATTCTTGCGCGAATTTTTGAATCTTCATGGTTTCGGTGTCGGCATGGATCATGACGTTGCTGGTGACATACCAAGCGCTGAGTACGACTAGGCCAATAACTAAGCCGCCCAGGACGTTGTCGAAGTTGCGACGAAAATCGCGCGACTTAAATATGAAAATCAATAACAGCACACCGACGATGCCACCCATGATCATGCGTCCGAGGGCGACCTTGTCTGGGCTAAACAATATGGCACCGAGATCTTGCTTGGTGCTGAGCGTGGTTGCGAGCGGACGTATCCAGCCGTGGAACAGCACAGAGAACAAGGTTTTGTCAGTGCCGGGAAAGGGGTTGAGCATGAAGTAGGCAATGGGTGCGATGATGAGTATCACCATGAGCGATTTGATATTGCCGCCGGCGATGCGCTGCAGCGTTCTGGTGGGGCAGCCGGAGGCAAGCACCATGCCGATACCGAACATTAAACCGCCGAGCAGGTGTTCGGCCCACATGAATTGATTTTGCCGATACGGCGGAGCGGTGTTGGTTACATCCACCATGCCTGCCGCTTCGAGCGCCATGATGCCGAGCACGCCGATGGCGATGGCGAACAGATAGGCGCGCAGGCGGCCGGTGTCGCCCTTAGTGACCCAGTCGGACACCGCACCCCTGGTGCAGAAGTTGGTTTTAGTGGCGCCCATGCCCATGATCAGCGCGATCACGAAGCTGGACCAGAGAAAGAAAGACTGCGCGCTAGCAAAACTTTCAAAAGTCATGATTTGACCCTCTCTCTTGATGATTCGATCCGAGCAACGCCCCGGCGCGTGAAGTAAAAATTAAAAGATAATTCTAACCTAACCATTATGCAAAATTAGAAAGTGCTAATATAAGGAATATCTAATACATCGGGCAACCTGTTTTCGTGGGTTTCCCTACCATTGTCGTCCGCTTCGCACTGGAGATCCCGCGATGCCGCAAACACCATCTTCCGGCCGAATCAGCAAGGCACCAGAGAGTTTTCTATCTCCAGAACAGATCATTGACGTTCAGAAAGGGCGACGCGAGTTCTTGCGCGGTGCCTTTGCCTCCGCAGTGTCCGGCGCGGCCGTCGCCAGCGTGGCGGCACCGGCGCTCGCACAGGGTACTTTCAAGGGCGACCCCAACATTCTCGAACTGCCGGCACATAGCAAAGGTCTCGGTCAACCGGTCGCCGCAACGCCCTACGGCATGCCGTCACAGTGGGAAAAGAATCTGCACCGGCGCGAGAGTCCCGGCCTAGCGCGTGTCGGTGGTGCATCCGTATCGTTTTGCCCATTGCAGGGGCTGTTTGGCATCATCACGCCGAATGGCTTGCACTTTGAACGCCATCATCAAGGTTGGTGGGATATCGATCCGACCAAACATCGCTTCATGATCAATGGCCTGGTGAAAACCCCCAAGGTTTACACGATGGACGACCTGATGCGCCTGCCATCGGTGTCGCGCATGCACTTTATCGAGTGCGGTGCCAATACCGCCATGGAGTGGGGCAACGCTGCGGTACCGACGGTGCAATACACGCACGGTATGTTGAGTTGTTGCGAATTTACCGGCGTGCCGCTGTCGCTGCTGCTCGACGATTGCGGGTTTGACAAGGTACGCGGCAAGTATTTGCTGGCCGAAGGCGCAGATGGTTCCGGGCTGACGCGCACCATCTCCATGGAACGCGCACTCGACGATTGCTTTGTCGCCTACGCCATGAACGGCGAAATGTTGCGCCCTGAAAATGGTTATCCGTTGCGCCTAGTGGTGCCCGGCATTCAGGGCGTAAGCTGGGTGAAGTGGCTGCGGCGCATCGAAGTAGGCGACCAGCCATTCGCGACCAGGGAAGAAACGCTGCATTACATTGACCTGATGCCCGATGGCACCCACCGGCAGTACACCAGCATTCAGGAGTGCAAGAGCGTCATTACCTCGCCGTCCGG
>JBCKPM010000174.1:0-2420 GCA_038901675.1 Usitatibacteraceae bacterium
CCCAGAAAATCTGGCTGTTGCGATCGATGTCGATTCTGACTTCGAGCGGCTTTTCCAGACTTGGCGGTGCCGCAATCGGCATCTCCATGTTCACCGAGTGCAGCTGAATCGGAATGGTGATGATGAGCATGATGATTAATACCAGCATCACGTCGATTAACGGCGTGGTGTTGATGTCCATCATCGGTTCCGTATCGGAACCGCCACCTGATCCTACGTTCATGCTCATGAAATTTCTCCGAAATGCAGTGCAAGGTGACGCGAGTCACCTGCCGATGGAATTAGGGGGTGCTGGGGTCCGTGACGAACGCGACCTTGGTCAGACCGACTTCTTGAATCGCCAAAATCGCTCGGCCAATCTGATCGTATGCCGCATTGCTGTCGCCGCGGATGTGCACTTCCGGCGGCGGCTTGTCCGCTTTCTTGGCGGCATCACGCGAGCGACGCAACTTGTCTTTCAGGTCTGCCGTGTCCTTGACCAGCGCGTCGTAGAAGAACAACTGGCCCTGTACATTGACCGACAAGATGATGTTCTCCGGCTTGGCTTCCTGTAGCGCGTTCGGCTCCAGCGGCAGCGTTAGCTTGACCGACGTCGTCACCACGGGAATGGTGATCAGAAAGATGATCAATAACACCAACATCACGTCGACCAGCGGCGTGGTGTTGATGGACGCGTTCAGCGAGTCTTCGGCTTCCGGTGAGCCAATTTGCATGCTCATGGTCGCGACTTACTTCTTGACGTTTGCGGAGGCAAGCAACACCGAGTGAACGTCGGAGCCAAAGGCGCGGATTTGATCAAGCGTGGTTTTGTTCTTGCGTATGATGAAGTTGTAACCGAGCACGGCGGGAACCGCAACCGCCAAACCGATGGCGGTCATGATCAGCGCCTCGCCCACCGGGCCAGCCACTTTGTCGATCGACGCTTGACCGGTGATGCCGATTTTGACCAGTGCGCCGTAGATGCCCCAAACGGTACCGAACAGACCGACGAACGGGGCCGTGGAGCCGACTGAGGCGAGAAACGACAAGCCATCACTCATGCGGCTTTGCACGTTTTCAACCGCGCGGCTAATACCCATGGTGACCCACTCTGAAAAATCGATCTGGCCAAGTAGTCCAGTGTGTTTTTGCGTGGCTTCGAGGCCCTTTTCGGCGATGAAACGAAACGCGCTGTCTTTGTGCAGCGCGGCGGCACCGTCGCTCACGGACCCCGCAGTCCAGAACGTGGACTCAGCTTCGCGCGCTTGCTTGCTTATTTTCACGCCTTCATAAAGCTTGGTGAAAATGACGTACCAGCTACCGATCGACATAATCACCAAAATTATCAGTGTGGTCATGGCGACCGGCTCGCGCTGCTCGATCAGCGCGGCGAGGCCGAATGGGTTCTCCTCTGCGGCCGACTTCTTCGGCGCGGCAGCTTTCGGGGCCGCTGGCGCTGCGTCGGCTTTCACTGCCTCCGTGTCGGCGGCAGCGGGGGCGGCTGGAGTCTGTGCATAGCTCGAGGCGCTCACGCCTCCAAATCCAACAAGCGCAGCGCAAACCATCAAACGAGCAAAAATCATGTGCATGTAATCTCCAATTAAGCCGTACCTGTGCGGCTACAAGCGATAAAACGATAGTTACCGACGAGGTCGGCGCTCTGAAACGGAACCGCATTCTAAACTAAACCGTCTCGCTTTAGCGAACCGGAATTGGTTCGGTTTGGCAGCTCGGGGCAAGCCTTGCGGACGGTGGATGCGCTCAGGATGCATCCTGCATGACGTAAAATAGTCGCTGGGAGTTTGCGCGAAAGGTTCGGCTGACGCCGGACAACTGCCGCCCACGCCCGTAGGACAGCGCATTCGACGGCGCAAGTCACCTGCTTGTCGCCGTCGTCCCCATCACATCCAAAGAATTTCGCCATGCAGCCGACATCGGTTTTAATCAAGACAGCCAAGGGGCTGGAGGAAATCGACAAACGCACCTGTAAATTGGCCGGGCGCTTACGCGCATTGTTGTTCATGGTCGACGGCCAACGTACGTTTGGCGAGTTGCTTGAGCAAGCAGGCAATATGGCAGCGCCGCTGCAAGCCCAGCTGAGCGATTTGGCGCAGCAGGGGTTTATTAGGGAGGCCGGTGGCGATGCGCAAAAGTTAGGCGTGGCGTCCCCTGCGGCGCTACCCGCCCCGTCCACCGCACCGGTGTTGCCCCCGGCGTCGATGGCCGAATTAAAAGTACGCTTGAGCAAACTGGCCGCCGACTCCCTGGGGATGCGCGCGATGTTCGTCAACGCGCAGATTGACGCGGTGGTGCGCCACTCCGATCTTGCTGATGTCATTAATGACATCGCGCGTTCCATTGCCTTGTCGATGGTGCGGTTCGTCGCCGAACAGTGGCGATCGCCTGCCCGGACGTTGGTCGAGATCTCCCCGTGACGTGCG
>JBCKPM010000175.1:0-2407 GCA_038901675.1 Usitatibacteraceae bacterium
TCTGACCCCATTTGCGCCGCCATGTTCACTCCGCACGGGCGGGAATCTGGTATTCGCGCGTGCTGCTCAACAACGTGGCGTTGCGACGAAGCCGCCTGCGACGCAGCCAGAGCCATACGCCGGTAACCGCGAGCAGCAGTGGGATCAGCCCGATCAGGCACACCAGCACGCGACCGGGCATGCCGAAACCCTGGCCGCTGTGCAGCGGAAACTGCCAGATACGAATCTTGTCGCCGACGGTTCCGCTGCGATGGTCGAATTTGCCCAGCACCTCGCCGTTGCGGCCATCGACGAACACGCGGATGGTGCCGCTGTCCATGATGTCGCCGGGGGGCAGGAAGCGGACCTGGTAGTAGCCGCGTGCCTCGATCCTGCCGACGCCGGCGATCGGGTCAACGGGATGAACGGCGCGTGCCCGCATCACGGCTTCATCCCAGCCAATTTTCCATACCTCGTCGAGCGGGGCCCCGGGCGTACGCCGCGATGCGGGCCGCTCGGTGAACGGCGCTATCGCCGCGAGGGCCGGTTCGATCACACTGGGCAAATTCATATACAGGCCGGTGAACGCGATCACGATCAAGATCAGCGCCGACACCAGGCCGATGGTTCGATGCAAGTCGAACAACACCCTGGCGCGGCTCGCCTGCCACTTCACGGTGAAGGCCTTGCGCAGCAACCTGAGCCTCGGCACGGCGAGGAACATGCCGATCAGCATGCCGGTGATCCAGATGGCCGCGACGATACCGGTGATCCACTGGCCGGTCTTGTCGAGGAACAGGCTCATGTGCAGGCGATAGATCATCGGCATGACGTGCGCGGCCGTGCCGCCGACCTCGCCCCAGTTTCGTTCGCCCATGAGTTGGCCGGTGTAGGGATCGGCGAAGATTTCCGTCGGCCGCGGTGAATCGCGATCCAACCGACCCGCGACCGCTGCCTCCCGGGTGTTCATGATGACGTGGATCGAACTGGCCGGATTGTCGGCAAAGAGAAAATAGCCGACCACCAGTTGCGGGTATTTGGCTTCGATGGTTGTGGCGATGCCATCAAGCGCCGCGCGCTGCGCTTGCGGCTCGGTGCGGTGCAGGCCCGGATTCAGCAGGGCGTCGATCTCATGGTGAAACGCGAGCAGCGAGCCGGTGATGCCGGCGACGACGAGCAGTAGCGCAAGTCCGACGCCAGTCCAACGGTGGATGCGCAGCAAGTGTTTTCTGATAGTCATCGTCAGTGACCGCCATCGGTCGTCTTATAGCCGTTGATGGTCTTGTTGGTTGGTTGCGAATTTCACACGGAGACTAGCCCAGTGCTGGTCCCCAGCCCGGCATCCTGTTCGGATGCCGGTAATCAAGGGGTCAGGGTGAATTGTTTTACAGAATGCCAATAAATCACGCTAACCCCTTTGATTAGTCAGCCCTTGGCAAAACAAATAACCCTGACCCCTTTAATTCGTTGGCTCAGACGCGATGGGAGAGGTGCGTACGCAGCGGCATAAAAAAGCAGAAATGCCAAAGAAAACAGCAAAATCGAGGCCGTTTCATCGCTAAAAACGCGATCAGCCTACAGAACGTGGCGAAACATCACAATTGACGTGCGCCAAACGTATTTTTAGAGGTGCCCTCTAGTATTTGAGGCAAACTCTTCGCGCGCCGCCGTGGACAACTCTGCATCTCCACAAATCTACCAAGTTCCTACTTAACTATCGGGGAAAGTTGTTCAGACAAACCCGGCCACTCCTGCCCAAGCTCAGCGGTGCCTGCGTAGCAGGCATCCACTGGAGCGCCTTGTTAGCCAGTGTGTAATTGGAAATCTGAAGCTTTGACTCCAATATGTCAAAGATGGTTGAGTCAACAGCTTCATTGAATTTACGGGCAAACAGCGCATCACTTGCTAATAGAAATTTAGTGTCGCTTACCGTGAAGGTTTTTGGGCGCAGTTTGATGCTTCCACTTGCTATTAGAGATTTAGTGTCGTTCGCCGTGAAGGTTTTTGGGCGCGGTTTGATGCCTTCATCTGGTATCCAGACAATCGCTCTTTTATCGTCGTTTACAAGGGTGCCGCTGTAACTGGTGTTCATTATTACTGTTTGAAAGAAACCTTCATCTGGTATCAGGGTATTCTGATAGAAGCTCTTTAACTTTTCGACTTCACCACTACAACAAATGAATTCACAGCACTCTCTACTCAAAATCATCCATTGACCACCGATGTAAGGTGTTACATCTGGAAGATAGAGTCTCTTGTATGGCGTCCCCGAAAATCCATTATCAGTTTCAATAAAGTAGTTTTCAACGCGATTCATGGTGTCGGGACGTTCCTTTGCCTGATCGAGAATTTGTATAAAATCCGTTCCTTCGTTCTGGCTAAGAAAATCTTGAATAAAAGCCTGCGACCTTAGCGGAAAATCCTGTCC
>JBCKPM010000176.1:0-2391 GCA_038901675.1 Usitatibacteraceae bacterium
TTCTTCCGTGTTGAACGTAGTAAGAACTTCAACAACTTTTGACGTTGCCTCTGCGAGATTTGTCATCTGAGCCCCCTGCATAGTTGATTTTACGACCGGTAACGAACTTGGCAACAACGGCTAACTATATGTAGGGGGACTCAAAGTCTCCCGAACATTCCGCGCTGTCTCCCGAACATTCCACGAGAAACGCGAAAAATTTGCTTGCAATCAATAGCTTCAATCATCATACTGTATTTCTGTACAGTAATAACACTTTCACGTTTTCCGGCGCACATGGTTCCGCTCCGAAGCAGGTAGCGGGGATTAAGAAATCCCAGTCTAACAATTGCCTTCCCGCGTTGCAATCGAAAAAATGATTCAACCAAGTACGCGAACGGGTGCGCTACTTGCACTTCAGCATCCGCACAGAAGACGCGTGCCTCTACTGAATAATCAACGTGCAAATCAAAGGGGACCAACTCAACGGGGTCACGCTGCCCCCCTTTTTTCACCCGAGGGCATCCAGCGATAGATGCCCTTATTTTTTGCGCGCGGCAACGGCCGCCACGCCGTCTGCACAAGACGTGCAACTTCGAAGGCTAACCGCTTGATTTGCCTTGATTTTGCGCGACGGGTAAAATGATCGGTCACGCTCCAACTGACTGCCATGAACCAACGCGACACTCATCTGCCTATCAACACCATCGTGCCTGACGTCGCGGACGTGCAAAGCCGCGCCGATGTACGCCATATCGCGATTGATCGCGTCGGCATTCGCGGCATTCGCCATCCGCTGCGCGTCAAATCTGGCGACGGCAGCGTGCAGCACACCATCGGCACTTTTTCCATGACGGTGAAACTGCGCGAGGACGTGAAGGGCACGCATATGTCACGCTTCATCGAGCTGCTCGAAGCCGAACGCGCGAGCCAGATTGCGTTTGACACCATTGAGTTGCAGTCGTTGCTCAAACGCATGGCGGACAAGCTCGGCGTTGACGAAGGCCACATCGAAGTTGCCTTTCCGTACTTCATCAACAAAGCCGCGCCCGTCTCCGGCGTTACCTCGTTGCTCGATTACGAAGTCACGTTGTCGGGAGAAATTCGCGCTGGCGTTTGTGCGTCGACCATCAAGGTCATGGCACCAGTGACGAGTCTCTGCCCATGCTCAAAAGAAATCTCCGACTACGGCGCACACAATCAGCGCGCGCACATCACCATCACGGTCGATGCGGTTGAACCCATTTCGGTCGATGAAATCGTGCGCATGGCCGAAGACCAAGCCTCGAGTGAGCTCTACGGCGTGTTAAAACGCGTCGATGAAAAATACGTCACCGAACGCGCCTACGAAAACCCGAAGTTCGTCGAAGATCTGGTGCGCGATATTGCGGCGACATTGAATCGCGACCCACGCATTCGCGCTTATACGTTGGAAGCGGAAAACTTCGAGTCGATTCACAATCATTCGGTGTATGCGATAATTGAGCGCAAAAAATAAAAGTCCAATAACGACGCGGTGTTTCAGGCAAAAAAGTCTGGAAACGCGCGCCAAATAAGGACTTTGCGGTTTGTTTCAACAAGCAACGCGTCAAGCACCCGTCAAACGAGTCAGCGCTTCGCGATACTTGTCACTGGTCTTTTGCGCGATCTCAGCAGGCACTTCCGGTGCCGGTGGCTTGCGGTTAAAGCCAATGCTGTCGAGCCAATTGCGAATGTACTGCTTGTCAAAACTCTCCGGCGACACACCCACTCGGTAGGTGTCCTGTGGCCAAAAGCGCGATGAATCGGGCGTCAGCACTTCGTCGATCAAATGCAGGGTGCCCGCTTCATCCACGCCGAATTCAAACTTGGTATCGGCGATGATGATGCCGCGCGTCAGCGCGTAGTCGGCCGCCTCTGTGTACAACCGCGTCGCCACGTCACGCACCTCGGCAGCGCGCGCCGCACCGATAATTTTCTCGGTGGTCGCAAAGTCGATGTTCTCATCGTGCTCACCCGCTTGGGCTTTGGTGGCCGGCGTGAAAATCGGCGCGGGCAACTTTGACGCGCGCTGTAGTCCAGGGGGCAATTTCACACCGCACACGCTTTGCGTCTGCTGATACTCGGCCCAACCGGAACCTTCGAGATAGCCGCGCACCACCGCTTCCACCGGCAATACTTGGTAGCGCTTGACGACCATGGCGCGACCGCGCACTTGATCGCGCTCGGCCGACGACACCAGCGATTCCGGATCGATGCCGGTGAGTTGATTGGGCACAATGTGCGCCAACTTCTTGAACCAGAAGTTGGCGAGTGCGACCAGAATCTCGCCCTTGTGCGGAATCGGTGTGGGGAGAATCACATCGTAGGCTGACAGCCGATCACTGGTGACCAGCAGCAACTTGTCATCACCCACGGCGTAAATGTCGCGCA
>JBCKPM010000177.1:0-2389 GCA_038901675.1 Usitatibacteraceae bacterium
ATCCCGCCGCGCGTTGTTCAGGCTCACTCGTTGGAGCCCGCCAGTCGCGTCGCCCGTCGCAGGAATCACCGGAGTCGTCATGTTTTTTTGCGCTGCAACATCCGCATCACCGATCGTCACCGACCGACGCTCTGCGCCTCCTGCGGGGCGAACCAACCTCCCCCTGGGATTTAGCCTATTGCTGCTAATGCTGGTCACCGTGATGAGTGCGGCGTTCGCGGATCCTGCTTTGCCACCTTCGCGCGTCGGTCGTGTTGGCTTCATAGAAGGTGACGTTTCGTTTTTTGCCACACGCGAAGACGGTTGGCAAAAAGCGCGCCTGAACTATCCAGTCACCAGCAAGAATTCCATTTGGACCAACGGCCCGGCACGCGCCGAGGTGCGCATCGGCTCCGCCGCACTGCGCATTGACGCCGACACTGTGCTCGACTTTGTCCGCATCGACGATTCGGCCACAACGCTGTTTCTGCAACGCGGAAAAATGACGCTACGTTTACGCGACGATCACAGCAACGATGGCGAGCGCGACACGTTTCGCGTCGAAACCAATGAGGGCTCGTGGACGCTTGATAGCGGCGGCCGCTATCGCGTCGATGCGGCACCGGATCGCAATGAGACGCGCGTCACCGTGTTCAGCGGTCTGGCGCGATTTGCCAACGGTAGCGCACAAATCAGCGTTGATGCGGGTCGAGCACTATTGGTGCGCGTCTCTGACGCATCGCCGTCGTTCACGTTTGAGCCCGCGGCTGAGGCCGCATTTGATCGTTGGGCGGCCGCGCGCGATGCCCGTTGGGACGACACCCATCGACGCTACGCGACTGATCGTTTCATTTCGCCCAACATGACCGGCTACGAAGATCTCGACGCCAACGGTGACTGGATTGAACATCGCGAATACGGGCGCCTCTGGGCGCCACGCGTGGTCGTCGGCTGGATGCCCTACCGTAACGGTTCCTGGTCGTATGTGCGTCCCTGGGGCTGGACTTGGATCGACGACGCGGCGTGGGGCTTTGCGCCATTCCACTATGGGCGTTGGATACACATTGGCGCTCGCTGGTGTTGGTGGCCGGGTGGCTACCGCCATCGACCCGTCTACGCACCGGCACTCGTCGCTTGGCAGGGCGGCAATGTCAGCGTGTCGGTGAGCGTCGGCAGACCTATCAGCTGGATTCCGTTGGGTCCGCGCGAGCACTACGTGCCGAGCTATTCGAATAACGTCACCTACATCCGCAACATCAACAACATTACCCACAACATTACCGTCGTCAATCCGCCCAACCGCTACCTCAATCAAGGCGTTGGTGGCACCGTCGTGAACAACCGCGTCGTGGTCAATGGCGAGCCGGTATGGCGGCACACAGATAATCGTGCGCCTTCCGGTCGAATGATCAAGCCGATGGTCGATCCGCATGCCGCGTCGACGCCGCCCCCTGCGCCACCCGCGCCCGTGACGCGAACCGCAGTGACCGGCGAGGCACCGATGCCACGTGCGCCGACTTGGATCGCGGGCGAAGCACCTCGATCAACCAACCCCACGCCGAGCACCGCAGCCATCGGCACGCCTTCGACGACTGGCAGGATCAACGCGCCTGCGGTCATGCCCCCCGTAGCGCCGATTGTAACCACGGTCGAGCCGGTGCCAATGCCCAAGCCAAACCCGCGCGTCATGCCCTCGCCCTCGGCACCTTGGCCCGGCTACGGCGTCTCGACATCGACGCCCGCGCCCGCCGCATCAGCCGCACCGCAGTCGGCGACCCCAACGCTGCGCGTCGAGCCGACGATTCCCATCACGCCCAAGCCGCGCGCGCTGCGCGATCCACCTGCGTCATCCGTGCCGCCGTCGCACAGCAGCGCGCCCGTGGTGGTACCGCGCAGCGACGCTGCCGCTAGCGGTGCCATCGAACCCGGCAAGCGGCAGGATCGCGGCGAGCGCGGTGAAACGCGCCCGCAGACCAAGCCGCGCGAGTTACGCGATGACAAATTAGGCGAACGTCCTGCAAATGCGGCACCAGAGCCACGCGCGCTGTCCGGTGGCGGCAAAATCAGCCCACAGCGCGACTGATCGATCGCCCAAGGGCGTCGAGCGCTTGAACAGCTTGACGCCCATACGCGCCTCGAGTTGATCGATACGCCGACCCACCATGGCTGGCGTGACGCCCTCTTCACGCGCAACCGCCGACAGACTTTCGGTTTTGGCAACGTCGAGAAACGTTTGCAGGGCTTTGAATCGGTCCATTTTTCTGTTCGCTGTTGAGTCCAGTGAAGTTCAGCCGCGTCGCGCCGTTTCGCTCAGGATTTTTTCCTGACAGCGCAATCCATATTGCCGATGCTCAACGCCAAAAGTCTGTACCAATAGACAAAACACCAGCAACCACGGGCATTTACAACC
>JBCKPM010000178.1:0-2321 GCA_038901675.1 Usitatibacteraceae bacterium
ATGAACAGCGGGTGCTCGGCGTTGACCCACGTCGGCTCACAAACGTCACTCTGCGAGGCTTCAAGATCGTGCCACCAGCTATCGCGACCGGCCACCATGTTCACCGCGTTGCCAGTACGGCGATAGACGATGCAATTTGTCATGTGCTCACAGCCGCCCATGCCGATCGCTTCGTCGACAATCGCTTTGATCGGCAGCGTTTTACCGCCGCGCATTTGTTCGTCCGCCGTGATGACGGCAACCGCACCGGCGTCGATGATGCGCCCTTGCAACGACTTGGCAGAAAAGCCACCGAATACCACGGAGTGCGTCGCGCCGATGCGTGCGCACGCTTGCATCGCAATGACACCATCGATACTCATCGGGATGTAAATGATGACGCGATCACCGCTCTTGATGCCTTTGGCTTTGAGCGCATTGGCGAAACGGCAGACGCGCGCCAGCAGTACGCGATAAGAAATCTCGCTTACCGCCGCGTTGTCGGCCTCGAACTTAATGGCGATTTTGTCGCCGAGTCCCGCCGCGACTTGACGGTCTAGGCAGTTGTACGAGGCGTTGAGTTCACCGTCGTGAAACCAACGATAAAACGGCGCGTTTGATTCGTCGAGCACCTGCGTAAATGGTTTTTTCCAAGACAAGTGATCGCGCGCGAGTCCTCCCCAAAAGCCCGACTCGTCGCGTGTGGCGGCCGCGCACAACGCATCGTACGCAGCTCGACCGGAGATGGTCGCCGCCTTGGCCAATGCCTCTGGCGGCGGGAACAAACGCAACTCGTGCATGATGGATTCAATGCCTGACATTTTTTTCTCCTGATACTTTTAGCCTGCCTATTTCATGAGCCGGCTCCTCGTTAACCATAGCTGCCTCTAACGAGCCGCATTCATGGTCAATTTGCCGCCTGCCAATCTGTACCGGCGAGCCTGCACATTCGATGGCAGGCGACTGGGCGGCGCTTTTCCGTTCTCTTCGTTGCCAATGTCTCGACATTGGCTCCTCAGTCAAACGAAAAATCACTCACCCATTCACCTACCCTCGAACGCGCCCCCATGGAATAGGCAGGCTATGCGCAATTGGGAGGGTATTTATAGCATATCGACCGCGCCTGACGTTTGTCCCAGCGCAACCTGGATGAACAAAAACCGCCATGTAAACAACACCTTCGCGATCACCACGCAGACAAGTTGTGCGAACCCGCCGGCATCATAGCAGAGGTGTCTTATGTCTTATATAAGAGTGGTTGACGCGGTGCAACAACTTGGGTATCGTATCCGTCAATCGCCTGCCGGTTTTGGGCGAGCCCCGCGCGTCCACCAAGCAAAAGCCGCCGCCATGAGCCACACCCACGAGATGCATCCGTCGCACGATTCCGCCGCGTTACTCGGCGACTATTGGCCGGGTATTCAAATTTACTACCCGCCGGTTAAGTACGCCCCCTCGCTGGGCATCTACGAGGATCTCGGACAGGCGGCGCAGCGCTTCAAAAAACACGCCGCGCAGACCACCGCGCATACGTTGTTGTTCGACCTCGAAGACGGCTGTCGTCAAAAGGAAATGTCGCGCGAACTACTGCGCCAAGAGTTGCCCGGCATGCCGCGACGGCGCGAAGTGCAAATCGCCATTCGCATCAATCCGTTTCGCACCGAAGAGTATGAAAAAGACTTATTGCTGATCCGTGATCTATCGGATCACATCGATGTCGTCATGCTGGCCAAGGCGGGCGAGGCCTATGGATCGGCTGAAATTCGCGACTTGTCGGCGGTGCTGGTCGGACTAAACCATCGCATGACCATTCAGCCGATTATCGAGCATCCTAAGTCGCTGAAAATCGCGCCTGATCTCATGCAGTACGCCACCGTCAAGCACGTGGTATTCGGCATCCATGATTTTTCCAAAGCGATGGGGATTCAGATCACGCCGCGGCACTGGACGGTGGAGCTCGCCTATTTCATGAACCAAGTGTTGTTCGAGGCGCGCATCGCCGGCAAAGGCGTGATCGGCGGCGTGGAAACATTAATCGGGCAGTCCGCGATGCCGGAGTCGAGTGTCGAGCCGGATGACGTCCGACGCTGGCTGGACTTGCACGGGGACGAAGAAACGCGCGTGGTGTATCGCCATGCCTGCGAAGAAGCGGCGATGGGCATGACCGGCAAGCAAGTCATCCATCCGTTTCACATTCACCCGTGCAAAGTCGCCTACACGCCGTCGCCGACCGACACCAAAACCAAGATTGCGATTCTCAAAGCCGCGATTGAAGCCGACGCGCTGCTCGGCGGCGCGATCAAGTTCAACGGCGAGATGCTCGATCCACCGATGTTTGGCAA
>JBCKPM010000179.1:0-2212 GCA_038901675.1 Usitatibacteraceae bacterium
TGCGCTGTCGCCTGCTCACCCTTCGGCACCACCTGCGAACGCAGCTGTGCATTCGGCGCCAGCACGCCGTGAAACCGGGTCAGATGCAAACGCGGCCTAGGTACCAGTGCTGCCAGCGCGCCTACTGGCCAGCGGCGCACAGCAGGTGATGGCAACAATGTGCAGCGCACTGAGCGCGCGACAATCGCTTGGCGGCTAGCCGATCGGCACGCTGCCCGTTCTGCTCGCGCGCGCTTGCAGGCACGGTAATGAGTCGGCCGTTGGGACAGGTTTCCGGCGGCTCACCAGCTCGGCAGCCAGCGCGGCAGAGCGAGCGGATAGACCGGAACCATCTGCACGAAGCTGGCAAAGAAAACCACTGAGCTGAGCAGCAGAAACGACCACGTCAACAGCCACCACCCAATCGCGCTCGATCCGCTCGGCTTGACGCGCAAGGTGGCGGCGACTGCTGCACCCTGAAGCAGAAAAAAAGCCATTTGCAATCCGGCCGACCTGCCGATGGCGAGCCAAAACAGATACTCGTGAAACAGCCCGGAGATGAAAAAAACCAACATGGTTGCGCGCACGGGATGCCTGCGACCGTTGGCCGGCTTGAAGACGTTCTCGTGCAGGAACTGGCCGACGATGCGGTTGTAGCGCCGCCAAAATTGCGCCGGGGTGCAGGCCAGATACGGGCGGTCGTTGGCCGCTACGCAGTAGCCGCCACAGAGTCGCGTGACGGCGACCGTCAGGTCGAACATGCCGACCGCCAACCACAACAGACAGATCGCGACCAGCGCATGCGCGAACAAAAACGGCATGCCGAGCCAGTCGAATCGGTGCAGCAGACTGAGCGCGCTATAGCTGCCCAGAATATTGGCACTCGCCAGCAGCAGATCGCGCCAGTTGCGCCGCATCGTTGGCTGGCGTTCTGCGCCGCGCCTGCGCCAGACGTTCAAGGAAATGTTGGCCAGATACGCAAAAAACTGGCGGGGGTCGGGCAATTCGCGACGGCTGGCACCAACCTGCAAGTCCCACATCTTGAAGGCCATCATGACCGCGAACAGCGCCGGCATAAACCGCGATACGTTCCGCAGCTCATCGGGAACCAGAAACGGTGCAGCGATCGCCAGCAAAAAGAGCAGCGGCAGCAGCAACCGCTGTGCGCGTTTCGCAGTACAAGGTAGACGCAGCACAAAGTAGAAACACACGGTCGCGCCGACGGAAATCAGCATCGACGCGAACGCAAGCTGGCGCGGGGAAAGATCGAGAAGCAGCATCGACATGGCGATCTCGCTGTGAGTTGCTCACGGATCAGTTTAGCGCGGGATAGAGCGCAATGTTAGGCGGTTCTTCGGTTCGCTGATCAAGGAGTGCAGTCAATTGTCATTTGTTGGGTAACCAATTAGGTATGTGATTGCAATCGGAGATCTCCAGCTTCGTACCTTCCCGATTTGCCAAGTGTACCCGTGACTACGGAGTGGTTCGACAAGCGCCGACAACTCAGCAGGCGAGTATGTCCGCATGCATGAAACGATTCCGTCGAAGAGAGCCACAAGAGGAATAACCGGAATCAGATAGGTCAGAACTAGCGTCTGCCAGCGAACCGGCCTGAGAAAGGGGACCGCGAAAAATACCGCGAGGGGTGTGAGCGCAAAGACGGCGACCCCCAAGATGCTCCGCTCAGTAAATTCGAAAATGCCGATGCCAACATGATTATTCACTGCATCGGCGAGAATGGCACGCCCAGCCATAGGGCGGAAGTGATGAAAGGAAGAGAACATTGTTCGAAACCCGCAGAGGGTACTAGGCACAGCCGTGGCATCTATACTTCGTGGTTCGTTGTGGATTCGGCCACCGGATGCATCTGCGACTCGTTTGGCGGTCAAAGCGTTTGGGAACTTATCGGTCAACAGCACGCGAGTCGGTGGCTTATCGAATGGCTCAGAGATCAACCTTAGCCACGGTCCACCGCCGCCAGAGCAAAGGTCAACGATTTCAAACTCTCCGGCTTTCTCAAGTGCGGTCGAAAGGTGAGGAACGATGGGCGCGTAATAGTTGCCGACACGAAGAAAGAACTCCAGGATGTCCGTCGTTGCATCGCGGACCGCCCTCGGACACCAATCTTGGTCTTCGATCTCAAAGAGGTGAAGTCGCTGCATCATGAACTCCCTACCAAGTTACCCGCCTGCCTAACGTCCGAATTAACTGGCTGGCGCGGCTTTATCGCGCC
>JBCKPM010000180.1:0-2208 GCA_038901675.1 Usitatibacteraceae bacterium
CCGAATTTGCGGCCATGCCCAACCTGGTTGCCGTGTTCGGCGGACGCCACGCTTCGCTGATCCTCGCGCAAGTGCCGACACTGAACGAGATGAAACTGCCGTACCTGGTGGCCTGGGCGGCGGCCGATCCGATCATCGACAACGGCATGCGGCCGAACTACCTCTTCCGCCTGTCGCTGCGAGACAGCCTAGCCATGCCGAAGTTGCTGCAGTCGGCGCAACAGCGGGGGTTCGACAAGGTCGGCTTGCTGTTGGTCAACAGCTCCTGGGGGAACAGCAACCTGGCTGCGGCAGAGAAATACATGCGCGGGGTCAAGAATCAGAAGATCGTCGATATCGAATGGTTCTACGCTCGCGACACCACGCTCATCAAGCAATACAAGAAGCTGACGGATGCCGGTGCCAAGGCGGTGCTGCTGGTCGCCCTCTACGAGGAGGGCGCGGCTCTGATGCGCGAAGTGGCGGCCCTGCCGCCGAGTCAGCGCGTGCCTATCATCAGCCACTGGGGCATCACCGGCGGCGAATTCTTCAAGCTTGCGGCTGCAGCATTGCAGGAAGTTGATCTGTCGGTGATCCAGACCTTCAGTTTCTTCACCGCCGACAAGCAGATGCTGGCGCGCTTCATGAAGACGGCTGCGCTGACCGGTGGCATCAAGCGCATTGAGGACATTCACGCACCGGTCGGCGTGGCGCAGGCCTACGACTTCATGCACATTCTGGCCAAGGCAATCAACCTGGCGCGCAGCACCGAGCGTAGCGCCATCCGCGACGCGCTGGAAAAGGTGCGCGAGCATCGGGGCCTGATCAAGCTGTACAAGCCACCGTTCACCCCGACTCGCCACGAGGCGCTCGGGCCGGCAGAGTTACTGATGGCACGCTATAACCGGGAAGGCGTGCTGGTTCCGGCGCAGAAATAGCATGACGAAACCCGTCTTGGTCAGCCTCGCGCAGCGCTTTGCGACGATGGCGGCGTTGTTGGCCGGCATCGCCATGCTGGCGATCGCTGGCGCATCCTGGTGGCTGATCAACCAGGAGCATGCGGCTTCTCTACGCAGCCTGCTGAAAAAGGATGCCGAGATGCAGGCGACAACCGTCAGCAGCAACCTGCACGCTATTGCCGCCCGAATGTCTGAACTCGCCAAGAGCCGCCTGATCACACACGCCCTGGTCGACATCGTTAACAAGGAAAGGGTTCTGATTCCGTTCCTGAACGGCATCCAGCGTATCCATGGCACACCGGTGGATATTCTGTTTACCGATTTCGAAGGGCGTGAAATCGCCCGCAACGGCAACGTCAGCTTCAGCGAGCAAGAGTTGAACTGGCTGAGAGAAAAGCTTCCCGCCGGCCAACCCGCTTCACGGGTGCAGTTCGGCGAAAAGGACGAACAGCTGATTGCGGTCGAGTTCATTGTCCTTTCGCGCTCGAATTCGGTGGAAGGTGCCTTGCTCTACAGAATCAAATTGGACGAGCTTCCGCTGCAGAAAGGCGTGCGGCTCGTGCGTGGCAAGGAATCTGAACAGCTGTTGCATTCTCCGACGGCCATGGCTGCAGCGTTGGATGTGCCGCCGATTTACAAACATCTTGATTTCGCCGTTCTCACCAGCCCTGACTCCACCGTCAGGTGGGTCGATTGGCAGTCGCTCGGGGTATTTTTCATACTGGCAGTCGGCATGGTGGTGATGGTGATCATCCTGGGGCTGCACTTCGGCAAAAGGCTGACCAGGGATTTGCTGAGCTTGCAATTTTTTGCCCACGACGTCTCTGAAAAGGGGTTTGGCACGGGCCGCGCGGAAGCCGTCGACAGCCTTGAGGTCGCCAGTCTGGCGCAGTCGATCAACCGTATGCTGGACCGCCTGAAACAGCAGCATGACAAGCTGCATGAAAGCGAAGAGCGTTTCCGCTCAGTATTTGAATATTCCAAAGTAGGAATGACCGTACAGGATGCAGATGGCAGATATTTGGAGGTCAATCCTGCCTTTGTCGAGATGACGGGTTATTCAGAAGAAGAGTTACTGCGTTTCAGCTTCAGGGAGATCACTCACCCGGACGATGTTGAATTAGGTACGGCGCTGCGAAAGACTTTGCTGACAGAGGCGAGCGATCATTACCATAGGGAGAAAAAATACATCCGCAAGGACGGCAGTACCCTATGGGCAGATCTGACAGCCTCTGTAGGGCGGGATGATGCCGGAAAGATTGTATCTGTT
>JBCKPM010000181.1:0-2180 GCA_038901675.1 Usitatibacteraceae bacterium
TACTTCTTTGAACGTTAATCTGGCGAGCGGTGTCATTCACAATACGTCCTGAAACGCGCACCAGTGCTTGATCTGTCGTCTTTCTAAAATAGAGTTACCACGTTTGTTACCACGAATACTGTTCGGCTACCCCTAAACAGTAGGCCAACGTCTACAGGTCGTGCGGAGTAAGTAGCCGAGTGTGTTCAATCAGCGGGTCGGGCTCTATCACAAACCGGCTGGGAAGCCGCGCCAATGCTAGACCTGCAAGGGGCTCGCTAAAACGGACACCATGGAATAATACTTTCATCACCATGGAGTGTTGACGCTGATGCGTTTTTGACCCAGCGTGCTGATTTTGACTGCCCCTGGCGTAGCCCGTTCAATCCTCATACTGGGTCAGCGTCTGCGGGGTATTGGGGTGGGTTAATGTTTTCCGGCAGCCTGGGTCAATTTGTCGTCAGCGCCAACAGCCAGCACCGCCTATTGCATCCGAAACCGATAAAAATAGGCGATGTTATTGGTCCCGAACGGGCCATCGACGGTGTTGCGCAGCGCCCAGACGGTAACCGTCTGGAGAATCGGCAGCACCGGCAGGTCATCGCGCTGGATGGTCAGCACTTCACGAATCAACGCGTCGCGTTTTTTCATATCGGTTTCAATCTTGATGCGGTCGATCAGCGCATCGAGTTTGGGGTTGACGTAACGGCCCAGATTGGCATCGCCATCACCGGACTTTTCTGCGCCGACACTGCGCAGCAACGATTGCAGCACGTACAGCGAATCGATGGTGGTCGAGCTCCAGGCCCACAGATAAAAACTGGTGTCGTACTTTTGAATCTTCGGGACGAAATTGCTGAAGAACACAATATTGGGGGTCAGCTTAATGCCGATTTGCGAGAGCATCGGTGCAACACCCTGACAGATTTCCCCGAACGGCACTGGATTGGAGCAATCCACGGTGACTTCAAAGCCGTTGGCATAACCGGCCTCGGCCATCAGCTTGCGCGCGCGCACCAGATCGACTTTCGGTCGGCGATCCAGATCGGCGGCGTAGCCCTGCACTTCTTTGCCGACAATCAGCGCGGTCGGCCGACCGTAGCCGCGCATGATCTTGCTGATGAGAAGCTCGCTATCGATGGCCAGCGCGATGGCCTGACGGACGCGCACATCCTTGAACGGGTTCTTGCCTTTGACGCTGCCGTAAAGCAGCTCGTCGCGAAACACGTCGAACCCGAAGTAAACGATTCGCGGCTCGCTGCCGGGTTGCAGCTTCATCCCCGGCGTGTTCTTGATGCGCTCCAGATCCTGCACCGGTGGATCAATCACAAAGTCGATCGCACCCGACAGCAACGCCGCCATCCGCGTGCTCGGCGACTTAATCGGCTGCCACTGGACCTCGGTGACATTGCCACGATCAGCGGCGACCCGATTCCACCACCCGACGTATTCGCTTAACACCGTCTTCACGTCGGGTTGCCGCGCGGTGAGTTTGTAAGGGCCGGTGCCGTTGGCGTGACGGGCGGCAAAGGTGTCTTCTTTGTCCTTGAAATTTTGCGGCGTGAGCGCCGCATGCTTCTGGCACCACGCCCGGGACATGATCCGAAAGTTAAACAAATGCGACAGCAACACCGGATTGGGCTCGGACATGATCAAATCGACCGTCAGTTCATCGACCCGCCGCGCGGAAGACACACCTTGCACCGATGACTTGAGATTGGACAGCGGATGCAGCACGCGCTCAACGGAAAACACCACGTCGTCGGCCGTGAACGGCGAGCCATCGTGAAACTTCACACCAGCGCGCAGCTTGAAGCGCCAAGTGTTCGCGTCCGGTTGACTCCAGGCGGTGGCCAATGCGGGCACCAGCTTGGAATCCCTGTCGCGCCCCACCAGCCCCTCGTAGACATTGACGAGGATGCGCATATTGACCAACAGATTCGCCGAATGCGGATCCATGGTGGTGGCTTCGTTGGCGATGGCGACGCGCAGCGTTTTGGCATCGACGCCGGTGGTGGCGACAGCAAAGACAAGCAATGCCGCAAGCGTTAGCGGGGACAGGGTCATGGTGTGCTCCAGTGGCGGTTCAACGGCGGATCAGTCGAAGCTCGATTCTACGAGTATCCGTGGCGGGTTTCGGTGGCAGCGCTAGTCGCGCTAGGAAGCGCTGATTTAGTTGAGTTCTAAGCGAGACTGGGCGC
>JBCKPM010000182.1:0-2176 GCA_038901675.1 Usitatibacteraceae bacterium
TCAGCCCAATGGACGGTCGCTTTGACAGCCTCATGCTGCCGTACGTCAATTCCGAGTGTCTGCAAGTCTTTCTTGATGAGGTGGCGCGGCGCTATCCGAACGACAATATTGTGATGGTGCTTGATGGGGCAGGATGGCACAAAAGTCAGTCGTTTGCGTTGCCAGAGAACCTGAAGCTTCACTTTCTGCCGCCATACTCGCCTGAACTCAATCCCGTCGAGCACCTTTGGGATGAGCTCCGAGAAAAACATTTCCACAATCGCGTCTTCGATAGTATTGATGCGCTCGAAGATCACTTGGTCGGTGCGCTACGCACTATGGAAAACGATTGCGAGCGCGTCGCCAGCATTACGCAATGGCCATGGATTATTAATACTGTTTGTAATGCTAATTAGAATTACGACCCAGGAGTTGTCTTGCCGCGTCAACCGCGTCAGGCGCATGTTCAGTAGCGGATAAGGTGCCGCGATTGATTTTGCGATTCGGCATGAAAATCGGCACAAATAACAAAAATGCGAATGGACCATATGCCACGCAAACCAAAGACCTCCCCCGCAGAAGACTTCATCGAAATCGTCTCGCGTATGCCGTGGTGGGTGGGCGTGCTTGCCGCCGTGATTAGCTACTTCGTTTTTTCTTGGCTAGCCACGCCAGACAAAGTGGCTGTCCTCGACATCAAGCAAGTGGGTGAATCCGCCGGGCGCATGCTATGGAAAGCGTTGGTCCGGATTGCACAGTACGTGGTTCCGGTGCTTTGTTTGGTGGGCGCCGTCATCTCCGCATGGCGCCGCCTACAGCGGCAGTCACTCGTCAATGCCGTTGCACAGCAAGACACGGCTGATGCGCTAGATGGAATGTCGTGGCAGGAATTTGAAATGACGGTTGGCGAGGCATTTCGTCTGGACGGCTTTCAGGTCGAAGAGCGCGGCGGCGTGGGCGCGGACGGCGGGGTTGATCTGGTACTCCGGCGCGGTGGGGAGAAATTCTTTGTCCAGTGCAAGCAGTGGAAGGCGCTCAAGGTAGGTGTCGATATCGTTCGCGAGCTGTATGGCGTCATGGCGGCGCACGGCGCAACGGGTGGCTTCGTGGTGACATCAGGTACCTTCAGCAATGACGCCAAAGAATTTGCAAGTGGTCGAAACATCGTCTTGGTCGATGGCGAAATTTTGTTCAACATGATCAAGAATGCGAGCCGTGCGCCGATTGCGAATCTGCGGAGCGATGTTGGGCGCGCGCTTATTGGTGAATCCGCGCCGAAATGTCCGGTATGTGCGAGTGCTGATGGTTCAGCGCGTCGCTAAGCGCGGAGAGAACGTGGGTAGCGCGTTCTGGGGTTGTTCGCACTATCCGAAGTGCAGGGGTACGAAGGCGATGAGCTTGTGATGGATCAGGGGGCGGAGTTCGAAGAAGTGATGGACGAGGTGTATCTCAACATCGGAAAGAATTGAAATTTCTGGACGGATGTTCAGGGTTATTTGTTTTCCGCTCGCCGCTACGCGAAGCCGCGCGTCCCGCTTGCCGTTCCATCCTAAAACGCTTGAAAATGCCCGCCAATGCTAGATTTCGTCTGACCACCGATGCCCTCAACACCCATCGACGCCTTCTGGCAGCGCTTCCTCGCGACACTTCCAGCGACTGACGAGCCCCCGCGGATGCCGCGCGCCGAGCAATTCGGTAGCGGTCTGGAGATGGGCCACGAGCTCGCGACGTTGATTCTCGCCGGGTCCAAGACCGCGACGTGCTCGTGCCTGTGGGAGTGGGAAGCGGAGGGCAGTGCGATTCCGCGCGTGGGCGATCTAAGCATCCTACTCGATGGGCTTCACGAGCCGCGTGCAGTGTTGGAAATTACTGAGGTCACGATCCGCAACTATGGCGACGTCGGTGCCGCGTTCGCCAACGATGAAGGGGAAAACAACCGCACACTTGAATCGTGGCGGCGTATTCACTGGCAGTGGTTCAGCGAGGCGTTGTCGAAGATCGGTAAAGCGCCCTCGATGGCAATGCCGTTGGTGTGCGAGCGATTTCGTGTCGTGTACGCGGAACCTTAGTCGCTCAGGCTTTCGAGTCTCAACGCGTTAACCGCGTCATCAACAACGCCGCACGAATCGCGTTGCGCTCAATCGATTCCGGATGCAGGAATTCGTTGGGCGAATGTGAGCCGCCGCCGGATGCGCCG
>JBCKPM010000183.1:0-2166 GCA_038901675.1 Usitatibacteraceae bacterium
GCGCACTTTCGACGAGAATTCGTAGCATACCCCCGCTTCGGCTCGGCTTACCTAGATTGAATAGAGATCTCTCTTTATCATGCCATGCAAAAAAATGTGGCAAGAGATACTCGCCTACACACACGAGACAAGAAATATCTCATGAACATTGACGCACCGTCTTCCGGAACCCGCTGTAGCCCTCTCCGTCTTCTCGCTGCAATCTTGTGCGGTGTGCATCTGTTGGCGGCCAGCGCCTTTGCACAGGACAATGTGCATCAGGCGCCCATCCTTCTGAATGAACACTTCACCGCCCTGCACGATACCAGCCAGGATTTGACGGTGGCAGACGTTCAAACCCCCCAGTTGGCGCAGCTCTTCAAGCCCCATGCATCCATGGCGAAAGCCCTGCGTTTTGGCGACGCCGGATCGGTCTGGTGGATACGCTTCACCTTGCGCAACGACACCGATCGCTCCTTTGATCGGATGCTGGAGATCGCCAACGCTTCCTTGCCTAATGTTCAGCTTTATCAGGGCAGGCATCAGCCGCCCCCTAGGGCTTCCGCCATCGTTGCCAAACCTGCTCAGGGTGCGACTGCACCCGTCAAAGACGCGAAAGCGACCCCGGGGTCCGTCGGCGCTGCCGCAACCCCTGTAACCGACACGGTCATGCCTTTTGCGCGACCCTTTTCAAACCGAAACATTGTCTTTCCGGTGACCCTGCCCGCACACAGCGAGCAAGTGTATCTGCTGCGGCTTCAAGCCACGTCATCCCTGATGGTTCCCGCCAGGCTGTGGGCACCGCAGGCGTTTCATGCCTACGAAAGCAAGGACTATCTTGGACAGGCGTGGTTTTTCGGCACGGCGACAGCGATGGTTCTGTTCGCCCTGCTGTTCTTCGCGGTTTTGCGGCGCGACGTGATCTATCTGCTGTACGCCGCCATTTACACCAGCGTGGCGCTGGCTTTTGCCGCGTACACCGGGCTGGCAAACGAATTCCTCTGGCCTGCTGCGCCGAAACTCTGGACGGGCATTTCGACCTCGGTCGGCCTGTCGCTGGCTGCCGCGGCCATGCTGTTCTTCATGCGGCAAATGCTGTACACGTGGCGGGTCTTTCCAATACTCGACCGGCCCTTGATGTTCGTCGCCGGTTTCTACCTGAGCTACCCGGTTCTGCTGATGGTCTCGGCGCAGAATTTCATTGCGCCCGTACCCTGGCTCATCTATGCCTCGATGCTGTTGGCGACGGTTGTCGGTGTGCTCGGTGCGATCAAGCGGGAGCGCGGTGCCTACTATTTTGTCTGGGCCTTTGTACTGGGGATGCTTGGCGCCGTCTTGATGGATTTGCGGGTGCTGTCCCTGCTGTCCGGTTTCTCTACTGCCTCGCTGGTGGGTCTGGGGCTGGAAATCTTCCTGAGGCAGCCCGCAAGCTTCATTTCCATCAACGCCATGCAGTTCGGCGCAGGCCTCACCATGGTGTTGCTGGCCATTGGCCTGAGCGATCGGCTGGACCATGAAAAGAAACAGGCAGTCAAGGTGCAAGACGATCTGATCGACACGCTCAGGCAGTCAGCGGTCGTGCTGGAAAAGAAAGTCGAAACGCATAACAAGTCCCTGGACGATACGCGCTTGATGGTGGAAGCCCTGAGTGATGTCGGTCGCGAACTCACCGCCAGCCTCGACCGCGACGCCGTGTATGCCGCGCTGAGCCGCTACCTGATCGAAACCAGCGGTTCCAGTCTTCCGGTCAGCACCTTCTACATCTATCTGCTTGATGCCACCGGCACCAGCCTCGCTAACGTCTTCCAAGCCGGCTCCGCGCCGAAAGCGCCGGACACGGTCGAGTGCAGCAATCCCACCTCCTACGTCGCCCGCGTCATTCGCGAGCGCCGCGAACTGATTGCTCGCGAACGCGACGAAAAGGGCGCAAAAAAACAAAAAGTCGGCGCTGGCACGACGGCGACCGCGGGCGTCGTGTCAAAGTCAAGTGCACGGCCCAGCGCCATGTACGCGCCGCTCGTCATCGGCGGCAAGGTACTTGGCGCCATGGTCGTTCAGACTTATGCCAGCGAGGCCTACCACGAACCCGAGAAGATCCTCTTCCGCGCTCTCTGTTCCTACGCCGCCATCGCCATCCACAACGCCAGCATGATCGAAACCGTCAAAGTCGCGTTGAACGACACAGCC
>JBCKPM010000184.1:0-2097 GCA_038901675.1 Usitatibacteraceae bacterium
TACACCACTAGCGCCACTTCAGCCGCACGCGAACCTGCCGAAACGCTTCGCGATCAATGCCATCGGCCCACAACGACACGACGCGCGGGAACCAGCGCCGCCATGCCGGGTCATCGCTGAGACGGTAGGAAATGCTGGTGAAGTAGGTTGAAACATACGAGCGCGGACCTACCAGGCCCTCGGCTTCAGCGATCCCGCCACGCTTGCCGGGGTGACGATAACGCAAACGAATGCCAAGCCGCGGTTGCGCTGCCGTCACCGGGGGAGCTGCGTCGGCAGGCAATCTCGAAGTGACAGGTTGCTCGAAAAGATAAAATGCCGCAATTGCATGCGCAGACTTATGTCGCACCAGATAGACGTCGGCAATGGTGGTCAGCAACAGCAGCAGCAGCAATACGGCTCGAATCCAGTCAGGTAACTCGATCACCAACAACACCGCGGCGGCGCAAAGCGGCGCAACCAGCGTTAACGCCAGATTGACGTTTGAGGATCTAATTTCGACCCAAGCGGCTTCGGGAGATTGATTGGATGCCATTGCGTGAGATGATGAGGAGAACGCCAAACTTCCAAGCAATAAAATAGCCACAACGCAAGCAGGACATATTGTGACATGAGCGAAAGCTGGACTAACACTCTACAGAAACTGGGCGCTCGCTTTGACGCCGGTCAAATCGTCGGCTATTCCTCGTTGCCGATGGCAGACGACCACGAAGCACGCAATGGCGTATGCGACCTGTCGCACTACGGTGTCCTTAAAATTTCGGGCGACGACGCCAGCAACTTCCTACACGGTCAGTTCACCAATGACGTATTGGCGCTCGAAGCGGGACAGGCGCAATCCAATGGTTGGTGCTCGCCCAAGGGTCGTTTGCTGGCGGTTTTTACGCTTTGGCGCAGTGCCCAAGCCTACTACCTCTTGCTACCTCGCGCGCTGCTAGCGGCGACGCAAAAGCGGCTACGCATGTTCGTGTTGCGATCCATGGTAATCGTCGAGGATGAGAGCGATTTGACCATCAGGTTTGGACTGGTGCGCTGCGAGCCAACTGAGGCAGCCGACGCGATTGGCGGTCTCACCGCGCTGCCGAAAGGGGTTGTGTCGGTCCATCCAAGCGGCACCGCTGTGCGAATTTCATCGACGCGCACCCTCATGCTCTCAAACGCTGCAGCAGCGGACACTCTGTGGCGCGAGCTCACAGCAAACAGTACGCCGCTAGTCGCCAACGCCTGGGATCTCGCGACGATTCGCGAAGGAATTATCGAGATTTATCCTGAAACACAGGACACATATGTGCCACAGATGGCGAACTTCGAGCTGGTCGACGGCGTCAACTTCAAGAAGGGCTGCTATCCCGGACAGGAGATTGTTGCGCGCACGCAGTATCGCGGCATCCTCAAGCGACGCATGGCGCGTGTACAGATTGTGCGTGAGGCACTCGTGCCGGCCGGCACGCCCGTCTACTCACCGAACTTTCCGGATCAAGCGGTCGGCAGCATCGCGATGTCAGCTAAGGCAGAGCACGGCCGGATAGAAGCCCTGGTGATCGCGCAACGCGAATCGATCGACGCGAATAGCTTGTATCTCAGCCCGCAGCTTGTGGCTGCGGATCACCTGATGGTGGCGGCACTGCCATACTCGATTCCCCGCTAACGACTTTGCCATTGTCCGACGCGGCCGGTGTGGACGCTGGTGCGAGTAGGCTTCGACGCATTTCCAGATGGGGAATACCCGCCTCAGTAAATTCGGCACCGCAGGACAGGAAGCCCTGTCGGTAATAGAACGGCGTGGCGTGTGTCTGCGCGTTCAAGCGTACCGTCGTGTAACCGCGACGACGGGCCTCATCACAGAAAAATCCAGCATATCCTTGCCAACACCCTTGCCGCGCCACGCTTTGAGCACCGCCATCCGCCCGATGCGCGGCACGGGCTGTTCGAGGAGCATGCGCGCCGTACCGATCGCCTCGCCTTGAGGGCTACGCGCCACCACATGAATGATGTGACGCGAATCAGCATCCTGCGGGTCAAGTTCCATTTCGGGTGGTACGCCCTGTTCGCGGACGAACACGGCAAAACGAATCTGTGACAGGACTTCGTGCTGAG
>JBCKPM010000185.1:0-2071 GCA_038901675.1 Usitatibacteraceae bacterium
CACCGCGCAGCTATAGCCATTACCCGCTGACACCGCCGTGACATTGCTGCCGGCGGCAATCGCCTGCACCGGCACCAGGCTTTGCGTGGTGCTGTTGTTGCCGAGCTGGCCGCTGCCGTTCCAGCCCCAGCACTGCACCCCGCCGTTGACCACCGCGCAACTGTGGTCGCTGCCCGCCGCCACCGCCGTGACAAACGGTTGCGGCAGCGTACAGTTCCCGCCGACGGTTCCGTTACCGTTGATTCGGAAGGTGAGCGTTGCTGCGCAACCGGCGCTGATGTTGAAGGAGGTCGGTGTCGCATTGCCCAAGGTTACCGTCGCCATGGGTGTGCCACCAACGTAAAGCGGCGCCTGAAATGACGGATCCGTGGAGAGTTCCGAATGCGGGCCTACGCTCGATCCGCCCGTGTGGTTTGGCAGAATGGTTCCGGCACGCAGGTGATACGTGCCCACCGGAAGGAGCAGTCTGAAAAAGCCGGTGTTCTGCGATCGGAAATCCGAGACAATGCTGTAAACCATATTCGTCGTTGTTTCGGTTGCCCAAAGATTCGCACCCCTCACCGCTGTGACACCATCGGCGAGCACGAAAGTACCGCTGATCTCGCCATAGACACTATTTAGCGTCGGGTCCGGGTACAACGCGCTCACCGCCGCCGCATCATCTTCATGCAACGTAACCGTGTTGCGGCCGGCGGACGGATACATGAGCGGACGATTTCCACTTGGGACGCCTTGCGTGTCGTTGAGCTGCGAGTGATCCATTCCGATCAGGTGACCGATTTCATGCGCAATGACGACACCGAGCGCAGTGTCGGTAATGGTGATAAATCCATTGATGACCGCGCGGCCTTCGATGTATTGGCATGTTGGTGACTGAAAAAACGCGGACCCGGCAAACCCGAGAATGCTGTTTCTCATCCCCAGACCTAAAATCAGGTCAATGATTGAGCCGTCGGTATCGTAGATGACCGGATTGAGACCGTCCGCGAAATTGTTAAGGTAGGTCGTTACGTTGGCAGCAGTGACATCGACGGGCAGGTCCGAGCCGCGACCGATCGTGACGGAAGCTGAGGCCACATTCGTCCATAAAGACACTGCCGAAGTGACAATGGCATCGACTTGCGCCTTGTTGCGGCTGCCAAGGGTGCCTAGGTCATAGTTCAGATTCACCGTTCCTGCGCCAGCGTATTTGATTGGCGTTCTCGCGGTGTCGTTACATACAAACAGTGGGCCGCCTGCGTGGGCACTCGTGCCCACAATCACGACGAGTGCTGCCAGTGAATGCCTGATGCCGTTCATTTGAGATTGCCGACGCGTGAGCGCGCCAACTGTTTGAATTTCTGCAGATCAACTTGATGTGCGGGAGTGTCAGTTGCCGGCAGCACATCAATTGGCACACGCGTTGTCATTTCCCTGAAATCACGCCCGTTGCTGACCGTTTTTCCCGTCGCCTGCTGCTTGACGGTGAATTTACCTTGCGAGAGCCCGATGGGACTGGAGAAGCCGGCCGATGAAACGCCTGCCAGGAACACCACGTAGTCTTGGCCAACCGAGAAGCTGGGGACCCCATCCACGCGGAAGCTGGCCTCGCCATCAGGCATCGTGCCGCCTATCTGCTTGATAGTGTGCGTCGCGTGGACACTGCCCTTGATCACGTCCGTGACTGCAAACGTAGTATAGGTGACCACCAGGTTCGTCAAGGGGTCGCGCTCGGTACGGTTGCCTGTGCAGGTGCCCTCGAACGCAATCGCTGAGGTGTCGATGATTTCGTCCAGAAGCAGTTGCCGAACGCTGGCAGCCACAGCCGGGCCGACGAGCCCTAACGCCAGTGCGCAGACGACGAATAATTTTCTCAGCATGATTTGATTTCCAAGGAGGGCAATCGGGAGAAGTCGCAAGGAGGTGTGAGCGTAAAAGGGTCACATCTTGGTTGCGGCTTGGCAATGTCGCACAATCTAGCGGCGCGTGTACTGGTACTATCTTCCTCTTCGGTGCTCTCGCGATGATCCACCGCTGTACAACCCGCAGCGGATCTTCCCGGCTCAGTCATGCAACGCGCTCACCCATTGGG
>JBCKPM010000186.1:0-2060 GCA_038901675.1 Usitatibacteraceae bacterium
ATACGCCGACGGCGAAGCATAAGCGGATTGGCCTGCTCGCCGGACAATTTGTGGTGCCCGATGACTTTGACGCGCCATTGCCGGCAGACATCTTGGCTTCATTTGAAGGTCGTTAGACTTGCGCATCCTACTGGATACAAAGGTGCTCCTTTGGACGCTGGCAGGCTCGGATCGAATAAATGCAGTCGGCGATCTCATTTTGTCGGAAGAAACGGAAATTTTTGTCAGCACGGCCTCCTGGTGGGAGATCGTCATCAAAACCAGCATTGGCAAATTGCAGGCTGACATCAAGGTTTTGCGATCATCGGCGTCACAAAGCGGGTTTACCGATCTCCCAATATTGGGTCTGCACATGGAATCGCTGGCGACACTACCCATGTTGCATCGCGATCCATTTGACCGGCTCATCGTTGCTCAAGCCATTACGGAACCGATGAAATTACTGACCAGCGACGTCCAACTCGCTGCCTATAGTGATTTGGTGCAACTCGTTTAGTGACTCGCATATATGACACGACCAATAACCGACACATATCGACGACTGACCACGCTGAATGCGCATTTCTGAACACGAAAAGCAGGCGATTCTCGAATCCGTAGCGGCCACTGACGCCGATGCGCAGGTGTACCTAGTTGGCTCGCGCGTGGATGATGCCAAGATGGGCGGGGATATCGACTTGCTGGTGCTATCACGCAAGATTGATCTCCTGACGAAACTGGATGTCCTGGCGGCGCTCCACAAATCGATTGGTGAGCAGAAAATTGACCTTGTGGTGTTCCCCGACGCCAACCAGCCGTTCGCCCGTATGGCGATCAGCGGCGGGGCGCGATTGTGACCGAAGATAAGCGCCGCCAGTTGCTGGCAGAGGCCGAAAACCTCAAGCTGGCGGCAGGCCACCTGACCTATTCGATGGAGCGAACCCAGCCGCTGATCGGACACCCCGCCAACGACACTGGCATCCGCTGCGACAGCTTTGGTTTTGACTGGGGCTTGGGTGATGCAGTACCAACGCTCTTCGCGCGAGACAAGGCATTCGCAACCCTTGCCGAATTCAACTCACCCTTCGTCGAGCCGGTTTGATTTCGCCTTTCGCGCCGCAGGCTTAGGCGCGCCCGCAGTAGCAGCTTTACGCGGCGCTTTTGGCAGCTGATCAACCAGCGCCGAAACGGCAAGGCCTTCATCGGGGAATTGCTGTGATAGCGTGGCCAGCCCGCGTGCCGCCCCCGCCTTCCACTTCTTGCCGCGGGAAACCAGGTCACGCCAAGTCGCGCTGATTTCATCCGGATCATTTGCCAAGTAGCACGAGAGCAGCGACGATGCCTGCGCGATATCTTTCGTCGCTTTCGTCCGATAACTTTCAGAACGTTCTCCAGCGACAATCAACTTGTGGAGTGCATAGCGTACCGGCGACGGAATATTTACAACCACCGCCCCCGTTCCGCTAAACACAACCGTCTGTATGGTTTGCTCCAGCGAGAACTCCATATAAGACAAGGGTTGGAGCGATACCTTTAGATTTGGCACACGAATGACCGCCTCGCCACCCCGATGCAGGGTGGTCAGAAAATCGAGGCAGAGCTCCGGCGCAGCGGGATTGGCGTACGTGGCGCTCGGCAGGCCATTGAACGAGGCCATGGGCAACAGGCCCATCGAGAGCGAATCAATCGCATCGGACACGTCGACTGTAATATTCGCTGGCAGCGCGAGCGACACATTGTTTCCCGCATGGGCAGAATCAACGTCCTGCGTGCGGGCACCATCCATCCACTTGACGCCCAGCATGTTGCCCATCGCCAGGTAAGCATGCGTCCCAATCAGCACGCCCCCCGCCTTGAAAAACCCATACTCGCTGAGCCGGCTGATTACCGAAAAATGTTTTGGTAATACCGGCGTGCAGCCAAGCGCTTGCGCAGACTTCGCCAGTGCAGCGTGTTGTTTTGCGCCACCGGATTTCGCTGCGGCCGCGGCGATCAATGCCGCGATCCGCTCGGACGCAGGACCGACGTATATCTGCCTGACTGTCCCATCGATCTCGCGATACTGAAAATAGTAGTATTTG
>JBCKPM010000187.1:0-2044 GCA_038901675.1 Usitatibacteraceae bacterium
CCCCGCCGCGCTGCACGATGCGGTGTAGCTGGTGATCGCGGAGCCGCCGTTGTTGGTGGGCGCCGTGAAGCTGACCGTGACCTGGCCAGACGCAGGACCAGCCGCAACTATGAGATTGGTGGGCGCAGTTGGCACGGTGGTCGAACTGACCACCAGATCTGGACTCAAGCGGCCCGTCATCGGCTGGTTGTTCGCGTCTCCGCTGTAATCGGCGGTGATCGCGTAGCTGCCCACGGTGGACGTACTCCACGTGCATTGTGCCGTAACACCTGACAACGCCACGTCGTTACAAATGCGCAGCCCATTCGCGCGGAAGGTAAAGCTCCCGGTTGGTGTTGAGCCGGCGACAGTCGCCGTAAAGGTCACTGGTGCCGTCGACTGCACACTTGCGGCAGACGCGGTCACGGTTACGGTCGTCGCTGCACCGAAGGCAAACTGTACTGACGACGGCGTGAGTACCAAGCCCCGCATGGAACCCAGCCGTGCCGAGTCATTCGACCCCCAACATAACAGCCCGCCGTTGACTACCGCGCAAACGGCCTGATTGCTACGCGTGAGCATAGTTACACCGCTACCCGCCGGCAATGCCGTTACCGGCGACGTCGTTAGCAGATCGCTGTTGTTGCCGTGTTGTCCAAACTGGCCATAGCCCCAACATTGGACACCGCCATTGACAATCGCACAGGAGCTATTTGAAGTTACTGATACCGCAGTGGCACCGCTACCCGCCGGGATGGTTTGGACTGGCACCAGACTATCGACCAAGGTGCCGTTGCCCAGTTGCCCAATGCCATTGCCCCCCCAACACAACACGCCGCCATTCTGTACCGCACAGCTGTGGCCGCCGCCTGCAGAAACAGCCGTCACGCCGCTACCCAAGGCAGGTACCTGCAATGGCACCAGACTCTGCACGGTGCTGTTGTTGCCGAGTTGACCGCTGGCATTGAAGCCCCAGCATTGTGCGCCACCGTTGACCAAGGCACAGGTATGAAATGTCCCGGCTGACACCGCAGTCACACCAGAATTGGCCGCGTACACGACTTCCGGGAACGCGGATGTCGCCGTCGAGTTGGTGCCTAGTTGACCATTAGTATTGCTTGGCCCCCAGCACTGCAACCCGCCTTTCACAATGGCACAGGAATGGGCGTTGTTGAACGATGTCGTTACCGCCGCCACACCGCTACCCGCTGCAATCGCCTGAACGGGCGTCAAGCTTCCGACAAAGCCAACCCCCAGCCGACCCGAGTTGTTGCCCCAACATTGCACACCACCACCGACGACCGCGCAACTAAACGCGTTGCCTACGCCAACCATCGTCGCGCCACTATTGGCGGGCAGCACCTGCTGCGGAGCCGACTCAAACGTTGACTGAACACCGTTGCCAGTTTGACCAAGGGTGTTTTGTCCCCAGCACTGCACGCCACCGCCGACAACCGCGCAGGTATGGAATCCAGCGCTCGCCTGCGTGACGCCTGACGCCGCGTTCAGCGACACGGTCGGAACCATCGTTTGCGCGGCCGTTCCGGTACCCAGACCTGCGCTTGTATTGAAGCCCCAGCAGTTGGCGACACCAGCAACGATTGCGCACGTCGCGTTGCCGCCAGCCGTCACACTCGTCACGTTGCTGCCGGGCGCGTAAACCTGCACCGGAACCTGGCTCTGCACGTTCGAGTTATTGCCCAACTGACCGGAACTATTCAAGCCCCAACATTGCAACCCACCACCGACAATTGCGCAACTGGTATTTCGGCCTGCGGCAATCGCCGTCACGCCGCCAGCCGCCGGCAGTATCTGTGTCGGAGAGGTACGTCGTGTCAACGTATTGTCGCCCAATTGGCCAGTGCCATTTCCCCCCCAGCATTGCATCCCGCCGTTGACGATGGCACAGGTGTGGTTACCAAAACTCGCGGCGAGTCCGGTGGCACCGCCGCCCGCACCGATGGCCTGAATCGGCACCGTACTCAGTGTGGTCGTGCCGTTACCAAGTTGTCCGTTGTCATTCAGCCCCCAGCACTGCACGCCACCGTTGAGCAGCGCACAGGTG
>JBCKPM010000188.1:0-2028 GCA_038901675.1 Usitatibacteraceae bacterium
GCGGCGAGCAGCAAGTCTTTCAAGTTGCGTGCAAATACGTTGATGGCTTCAATTTCGGCGCGCTCGCGCAAGCCCGACATCAATTCGCTTTCGAGGTGCATCGACAACTTGATGCGCCACGTCCATCGCACCACTTCACACAGCCATTTGTCGACCGGCCGCGATTGATTGCGAATGCGCGCGAAACCGGCAACCATTTCTTCCACCGGATTAAACGGCGCGGCCCAAGTCGGCTTCTCCTCCTCGCTATCCAAGCGCAGCGCAACGCTGAGAACGCCCTCGTTGCGTCCGCGAAACAGCGCTAACGCGCGATGCGAAGGAATCGTCCTCAACGTTTCCGAATACTGAAAGTAGTCAGAAAACTTCACGCCCTTGTCCGCCTGACCGTCAATGAGTTTCGATTCGACCACACCGTGCGCGACCAGATAGTCACGCACGCGCCCGATGAGGGGCGCGTGTTCCGCGAATCGCTCCATCAGAATTTGCTTGGCCCCTTCCAGTGCGGCTTTGACATCGACCACGGCGGTGTCTTTTTCGGCAGTTTTTGGTTCGACCGAAACGTACTGCTGCGCTTCCACTTCCGGCGTGCGCGTAGGGTCAGCTAACAGCGCATCAGCCAGCGGCTCCAGACCGGCTTCGCGCGCGATCGTCGCCTTGGTGCGGCGCTTAGGCTTGTACGGTAAATACAAATCCTCCAGCGTCGTTTTGTCTGCCGCGTTGTTGATGGCCGCCTCGAGTTCAGGCGTCATCTTCTCCTGTGCGTTGATACTGTCCAGAATCGCCGCGCGCCGCTCTTCGAGCAAGCGCAACTGGATGTCGTCCAGACCACCTGTGGCCTCTTTGCGATAGCGCGCGATGAACGGCACGGTGGCACCTTCGTCGAGTAGCGCGATGGCAGCGGCGATTTGATTGGGCTGAGCAGAAACTTCTTGGGCGAGGCGCGACTGAATCGAGGGCAGCATGAAGGACGTTGGCGGGGTTTTGAATGGAGCGCGGAGTTTACGTGGTTGGTGCCGACATGCCGCCGACCACTTGAAAATCTAACCATTGCGTGGGCGCTGAGCCTACCCATGCAACCACGAATAGCGCGACGCTCTTGAAAACCCACAGCATCAGCAAACGCTTTATGCGACACTGCTTGAATGGATCAATTCGAACGCTATTACCGATTCGGCGAAATGGCGGCGGATGGCTGCGGATTTGTACGTCGTTGACGCCGAGAATTTAGAGCGCGGATAGTTCCAGCAAACATGCGCTTGGGCTCAGTACCTGCAATCCAAGTCTCGCGGGGAAGTGCTTCGCGTTGCCGGTCACTACCGGACAGGCGGCGGCCAGTGCGGCAGCAATGAAGGGCGCGTCGCTTGGATCCGGCAAACGCGCTGCTTTTATCGGACCTGGCGCGACGAATACCGCTAAACCATTCAAGTCGAGAAGTAAATCATCGACGTCCGATTTCGCGAACCCGAATTTAGCGCGATTGAGCACTTCAGCATATTCAACATTGATGGCGTGGCTTAGGACGGGAACGAGTGCAGTGTCGCGAATTGCGGCCACAATTCGTGCAGAGACCCCGCCGGGTGTGAGCAAGGCCGAAACCAATACATTGGTATCAATGACCGCTCGCATGCTTCGCCGCTCTCTCTTTGCGCGCTTCGGCGATCTCGGCGTTGATTTCCTTCATCGTCATTTTGTCCGTGCCTCTGGCAACGGACTGCTGCTGAATTCTTCGCACAGTCGCCATAAATCGCTCTGCACGGATCGCGCGCAACATCGCCTCAAGCGACTCCGCACTCGAATGCACCAACAGCGCAAATGGCTTACCGTTGCGGGTGACAACGATATCTTTGCCGGCTTCAAGTTTTTTCCAGACCGCGCCAGACTGCGCTCGCAAGTCCTTTGTCGTCACAAAATCCATGACCATCTCCTGTACACAATAAGGTACACAATATAGCACCCATGCATCAACTCCTCAACACCCTCTATATCACCACACCCAATGCCTACGCGCATCTGGAAAACGACACGCTG
>JBCKPM010000189.1:0-2000 GCA_038901675.1 Usitatibacteraceae bacterium
ACGGCAGTCTGCAGTGACATGAGTTCGAAGAAAAGAGCGACGAGCGCCGAAAGTTAATGACGATTTGGCCGATATGCGTAGTGTATAGCCTGTATGGTGAGCCAGTCTGCCGATTTACCTGCCGGCGGTGGCCAACAGTCGGCACGGTGCCCGGCGTCGACTTCAGACGCTGCTCGGCTGCTATAAAATAAACACTAGTCCAGCTTGTGGATAAAATCAATGAAACTGCCAAAACGGCTTGGCACGACGAATCTCTGATCCACGCACATTCGAATACCAGAAGCAAGGGGTTGCAAACATGGGTCTGCTAGACGATCTAAAGAAGGAAGCGGAGTCAGTCAAGAATCAGGAAGCACAGCGCACGCAGTCATTGAAGGCGAACGCGATCCAGGTCGATCACTCGTTGCGCGCGGTGTTCAAGTACCTGCACGAGCTGTTCCGCCAGCTGAACGTGGTCAAACCGCCGTGTGAGCGGCCATACAACTTGCTGACAGTCGGAAAGATTGAGGGGCTGTCGCAAAGCGATTATCGAATCGACTATCGCACTTCGCAGCGCAATAACAGTGAGCATTTCGAAGAGCTCACCGTCACCTTCCGCCGCGCCAAGGCGGATACGTTCACCATAAAGCGCGAAGCCGAGTTGATTGAGCGCTTCCGCGATGTGCTGTGGCAGAACAACATGCGCTTCACGTCCGAACCGGTGCGCAACGAGAGGCGCGTCATCACGCACGAGTTTTTCACTATCAACAATGAAGTGATCTGCGGCGCCGATATTGTCGGTGACTACGATGAGGGCGTGATTCGTTTCAAACTGAAGAATGTCGAGGATTTCGGCCCGTCGATTTACACGCTGGAGCCGTCGGTCATCAATGACAAATCGCTGGAAGATCTTGCCAAGTTATTTATCGGCAAAGTTGATACCAATTTTGAGATCTACAATCGCAAGGCGGCATTTGGTACCGGGAGTGGCAACTATCCGCGGCCCAATGCCAAGGCGGTGCAATATCAGCCTGATCCAAGAGCGCCGGAGTCCGAAGACGAAAAGAAAAAGCGCGGTCTGTTCGGCCTATTCAAGAAATAACGTTCGAGCGTTATCCGAATAAAAAACGCCGTCCCTGAAGACGGCGTTTTTTGTTCCTGGAGGCCGCACATCCGCGGCGTTAGCTTAGCCGCGGTTTTGCAAGGCAGCGATGCGCGCTTCGATCGGCGGGTGGGTCGAAAACAACGCCATGACGCCCGCCTTGTCCGAGATGCCCGACGCTGCCATCGACTGTGGCAACTCGCCGGGGGCGAGTCCGCCGAGGCGATGCAAGGCGTTGACCATGGGTGTCGGGCTGCCCATCAACTGCGCCGCGCCCGCGTCGGCACGAAACTCTCGCTGACGAGAAAACCACGCGACGATAATCGATGCCAGAACACCGAGGATCAGTTGGCAAATGATATCGGCGACGTAATAGCCGATACCGGGCGAATGGCTGTTGTTGCGCAGCACGACCTTATCGACAAAATAGCCGACAATCTTGGATACGAATACGACGAAGGTATTGATCACACCTTGGATGAGGGTCAAGGTGACCATGTCGCCATTCGCGACGTGCGCAACTTCGTGGGCCAGCACGGCTTCGACCTCTTCCTTGGTCATCGATTCGAGCAACCCGGTTGAAACGGCGACAAGCGCGGAATTCTTGAACGCGCCGGTGGCGAAAGCATTGGGTCCACCCTGAAAGATCGCCACTTCTGGCATGCCGATATTGGCCTTGTTGGCCAGCCGCTGGACGGCGGCAACCAGCCAGCGCTCGGTATCATTCTGCGGCGTCTCGATGACCTGCGCACCGGTCGACCATTTGGCCATCGGCTTGGAAATCAACAGCGAGATGAACGAACCGGTGAAACCGATAATGGCCGAGAACGCCAGCAGCATCGGCAAGTTGAGGCCACCGGCGGTGAGGAACTTGTTGACGCCAAGTGCGCTGGTGACGATGCCCAGCACCAGCATGATG